>NZ_JPJC01000222.1:3385-5231 GCF_000733135.1 Sphingomonas sp. FUKUSWIS1 | reverse complement strand
TCGTCGTCGCGCGGTCCGAGCGGGGCGAGCCGCGCGCCTCCGGCTTTTCCGTCATCCTGCGCGACGTGCCGCGGCGTGGCGAGGCGGCGGAAGACATGCGCCGTCTGTTGAACCATGATCACCTGACCGGCGCCGCCAACCGACGGCATTTCGGCGAGGTGCTGAAACGCGAACAGCATCACTGGCGCGAGTTACGGCAATCGCTGTCGCTGATCGTTCTCGACCTCGATCATTTCAAGGCCGTCAACGACACGCATGGCCACCCGGTCGGCGACACGCTGCTCCGCCGCGTTACCGATGTGTGTACCGCGCTGCTCCCGCCCAGCGGAATATTCGCGCGGCTCGGGGGCGAGGAGTTCGGCGTCCTGCTGCCGCGCTATGACGAGGATCAGGCGGCGGCGCTCTCCGAGGCGATGCGCGCGGCGATCGCCGGAATCGCGGTCGACACGCCGCGCGGTGGGTTGCACGTGACCGCCAGCCTGGGCTGCGCCACGCTCGGCGAAACCGACGGTTCGATCGATGCGCTGCTCGCGCTCGCGGATGATCGCCTCTACGCCGCCAAGCATGCCGGTCGGAACCGGGTCCGCTCGCGCGAGACCGCGACCGCGTGACCCGGGCCGGACTGTCGCGCGCCGCGGTGCACCGCATCGCCTGCGCGGTCGTCGCGACCGAGATGGCGCGGCTGCGCGATCCGGCGCCGCCGGCCGCGACACGCGGCGACTGGCCCGAAGCCATGCCGATCGGCGACGAGGGCCTCGGGCTCGATTCGATGGAGCAGCTCGGCGCGCTGGGCGCGCTGGCCGAGACGTTCGACCTCGACGACGATACGCTTGGCGAGGGTCCGCCGCAGACGGTCGGCGCCTGGACCGACTGGATCCTGCGTGCGCACGCTACGGGCACCGACCGGATCGCGGTGCGGACGTCCGGTTCGACCGGCAGCCCGCGCCTGTGCATCCACGCCGTCCCCGACCTGCTCGACGAGGCGGCAGTCTTCGCGACACGGTTCGCCGATCGGCGCCGGGTCGTCGCCTTGGTCCCCGCCGATCATCTCTACGGGCTGGTCTGGACCGCGCTGCTGCCCGACGCGCTGGGCGTTCCCGTCGTCGTGCGGACGATCGGCGCACCGCTGTCGCTCGAGGCGGGCGATCTCGTCGTCGCGGTGCCCGACCAGTGGCGCGCGCTGTCGCGGATGATGCGCCACTGGCCGGGGGATGTCATCGGCATCAGTTCGGCCGGGCCGCTCGACGACACCGTCGCCGCCGGGCTGCTCGCGGCGGGGCTTGCCGGGCTGGTCGATATCTACGGCGCCTCCGAAACCGGCGGTATCGCGATCCGCACGCTGCCCGCGCTCGACTACGTCCTGCTGCCCCGCTGGCAGCTCACGGCCGCCGACCCGGATGACTGGCGGCTCGTCGAGCGCGACGGCCGGCACCACGACCTGCCCGACCATGTCGCGCGTCTCGGCGAGCGCGTCATTCGACCGATCGGTCGGCGCGACGGGGCGGTCCAGGTCGCCGGGCACAATGTCTGGCCAGGGCGCGTCGCCGGCGTGCTGCGGACGGTGGAGGGTGTCGCGGACGTCGCGGTGCGGCTGCACGGCAATGGCCGGTTGAAGGCGTTCGTCGTGCCGCACCCCGGTCAGGACCCCGCCCGGCTGTCCGCGCGGATCGAGCAGTTGGCGGCGAACCGGCTCACCGATCCCGAGCGTCCGAAGGCCTATCGCTTCGGCACGGCGGTGCCGCGCACGGCCATGGGAAAGCTCGAAGACTGGGGCTGATGCCGCCCCGCCGGCGTCTAGCGCCCAGTCAGCGCATAGCCGCGGGTCTTCTCGCCGAGCGCGGCGTAG
>NZ_JPJC01000222.1:0-3239 GCF_000733135.1 Sphingomonas sp. FUKUSWIS1 | reverse complement strand
TCGATCGTCAGCCGCTCATAGTCGGGGGTCGGGTCTTGGTCTGGCATGGGCCTGCCGTTCATTCCTCTTCACGATGTCCCGTGACGATAAATGGCCTGCCTCCGGCCGCAACCTGCTTAAAACGCTGCTTAACCGGCCAGAGAGGTTGCGCACCTCCGGGCGCCGTCGCACGGCTGCGGATACTATTCCGGCATCGCCATCGCGGATTCCCGCCGTCACGGTCGCCGTCACGGCCGGGTAATCTGAGTTAAGATTCTGACCCATATAGACGCGTGACAACAAACCCATCCTGCCACATCGCGCGCAGCACTGGATCGCGAATCTCGTCATAGGGGCAAAGCGCGAGATGGGCGACCGGATCGCTCGCGGCGATACGGCCGTCATTTCTGGCTTTCAAACAGTCTCTTGCGAAATCCGGCATCCTGCGGCCCCACTGCTGTCGTCGCGTCGTCCGACCCATGCTCAGATTCTTACAAAAGGGGCAATGGCTTGTCCCAAACCGACACAGCGCCCCACGCCGCACGGAGACACGGTTCGCCACGCCGCGAGCCGCACGGTCCGCACTGTCTCTACAGAAGCGACGATCGCGGCCGACGCTCTACGCAAGTACAGCTGGACCAGCGAGAATCACCCGACGGCCGATGCGGCAGATGAACCAGCAACGCTCGCCATCACTCGCCAGGATATTCGCCAAAGGTCTGAAGCTTCACGTCCTTCGACATTGCCGCACCGCAGCAAAGTCTGTGCGCATTGCAGCGGTGATTTATCGCACCCGCCTTTCACCTTCCCCACAACCGCCGATCGCAAGGAAAAACCGTCCGGCCACCATTGTGCAGTGATAGCGCTATCGATATCATCCCGAAAACAGTCGAAAAGGGGAGAGCGGATATGCGCATCGGATGTCGCGGCAACGAAGTCGTTCGAGGGGCAAGACGTCGTCTTGCGTGGCTGGTCGGCCTGACGATCGCAGTCGCCCCGCCCGCGCTGGCGCAGTCCTCCGACACCATGGCGTCGATCGCCATTCCCGCGCAGCCCGGCGCGATCGACCTCGGCACCGGGAAACTCCCCGGGGCGACCGCCCCCGAAGCCTGGCACAGCCAATATGGCAGCGTGTTCGCGCGCAACGTCACGGTCGCGACGCTGACCCCCGTCCTGCCCGATCCCGCCAAGGCCAACGGCACCGCGGTGATCGTCGCGCCGGGCGGCGGGTTCCGCACGCTGTCGATGGAAAATGAGGGCTGGGACGTGGCGCGCGCGCTCGCCGCGCGGGGCGTCGCCGCGTTCGTGCTCAAATACCGGCTGAACCAGACGCCGGCGGATCTCGAAACCTTCGCACGTCCCACCCCCGCGGGTGCCCCCCCGGGCGCAATGCCGCCACGCCGGGATCCCGCGGCGATGATGGCGGGCCTCGCGCCGCAGATCGCCGATGCGCGCGCGGCGTTCGCGCTCGTCCGCAAGCGGGCGGGCGAATGGCATGTCGATCCGGCCCGCATCGGCATGGTCGGCTTTTCGGCGGGCGCGATGCTGACGATGGCGACGACACTGGCAGGTCAGGACGCGAAGCCCGCATTCATCGGCAACATCTACGGCCCGCTCGGCGCGATGACGGTGCCCGCCGACGCGCCGCCGATGTTCGTCGCGCTGGCGGCGGACGATCCGCTGTTCGGCAATGCCGGCTACGGGCTGATCGACAGCTGGCGCACCGCCAAACGCCCGGTCGAGTTTCACCTGTACGAACAGGGCGGGCACGGCTTCGGCATGTATCCGAAGACCACCACGAGCACCGGCTGGTTCGACGAATTCGCGCGCTGGATGGCGATGCACGGCTGGATCAAGCCGGCGTAATAACCGCGCGCCTCACGACGCGATCGCCGCCTCCAGCGTCTGCAGGAACCGCGCCGGCGCCTCGACCTGCGGCGCATGACCCAGCCCCTCGAGGCGGATCAGCCGCGCGTCGGGGATGCGTCGTGCCGCGGTCACCGCCGCCTGCGGCACGGTCTGCACCTGTGCACGACGCGCGGGCGGCGCACTGCCCGCGCGGAACGCGGTCAGATCACGGTCGCCGATGATCAGCCGCACGGGCATCGCCAGCCGCGGCAGCTCGGCCGCGACCGGCTGGGTCTGGATCATGTCGGACAACCGCGCCTGCGCATCGCGCACGACGTCGCCGTCGGGACCGGCATATTGCCCCGCCAGCATCGCCACCCAGCGATCATAGGCCGGGCGCCATTCCCCGTGATAATAGTTGCGCAGCTGATACGCCTTGATCGACGCGGCATCGGTCTTCGCCTCCTCGGTGCGCAGCGCGCCGAGATCGGTATAGGGCACGCCCTGCGCCAGCGTGTCGTTCAGCCCGAGCGGATTGACGAGCACGAGCTGCGACACGCGCTCGGGGTGGAGCAGCGCGAACCGCGTCGCGAGGATCCCGCCGGTCGAATGGCCGACCAGGATGACCTTGCCCGCCCCGGCCCGGTCGAGCAGCCCGCGGGTCAGTTCGGCCATCGCGTTGAAGCTGTATTGATAGCCCTTGGGCTTGGACGATTTGCAGAAGCCGACCTGATCGGGCGCGATCACCCGGTAGCCTGCACCCGCCAGCCCGCGCGCGGTCTCGTCCCAGGTCGCGGCACAGAAATTCTTGCCGTGCAGCAGCACGACCGTCGTGCCGTTCGCGCGCGCGGTCGGTGCGAGGTCGAGATACGCCATCCGTACCGCCTGCCCCTGCGACGATCCGTCATACCAGCGCAGCGACGCGGGATAGGCAAAGCGCTCAAGATTGGCGCCAAGCGGCACGGTCTGGGCGAGGCCCGGCGTGGCGGAGACGGCGAAGGCAGCGACGGCGATCGCGGCGGGGATTTTGAAGCGGATCATCCGCCTCTAACGACCGGCCGCGGCGAGATGTCCCGTCCTACAAGCCCGGACCGTCCGCGTCATATTTGAGTTCGAGATACCGCCCCTGGATCGCGATCTCGTCGAGGCTGCTCCGCCCGAGGCATTCGCCGGCCCGCGCGAGCTCGGCATCGATCAGGCGCAGACCGTTGATCAGGTGATCGTCGGGCGTCCGGCCATCCGCCTGCATTTCGCGCCGCGCCGAAATGCCGACCATCCGCCAGCTGTCGACCAGCGCGGGCAGCTCGACCGCGACCAGCTTGCGGATCGACGCCGCGGCCGGGCTGCGCGGATCGAGCTGGGCGAGGCGCGGCGCCAGCGCCTCGAACCGGCTGCCCAGGGCATCGGCGAGC
>NZ_JPJC01000221.1:0-1428 GCF_000733135.1 Sphingomonas sp. FUKUSWIS1 | reverse complement strand
ACGCCGCAACAGGTCGGTCGATCCGCGGATCACCGTCAGCAGATTGTTGAAATCATGCGCGATACCCCCGGTCAGCTGGCCCAGCGTCTCCATCTTCTGCGCCTGGCGCAGCGCCTCGTGCGCCTGGGTCAGCTCCGCGGTCCGCTCCGCCACGCGCTGTTCGAGCGTGTCGTTGACCTCCTGCACCGCCTTGAACAGCTGCGCATTGTCGATCGCGATCGCCGCCTGCGCCGCGACGCCGACCAGCAGCCGCTCGTGCCGCTCGCCGAAACGCCCGGGCTCGGAATGGCCGAACAACAGCCCGCCCAGCACCACCCCGGTGCGCGACGTGACCGGCACCGACAGATAGCTGCGCACCGGCAGATGCCCGCGCGGCATCCCGTAATGCGGCGCGCTCTTCCCGTAGCGCGGGTCGGTGCGGATGTCGTCCGAGCGGATCACGCCCTCGTTGCGGAAGGTCGGTCCGAACACCGCGGTCGCGCGCGGCCGCCCGAGCTTCTCGAACGCCGCGCGCTCCGCCCCGGCCAGCGTGAACAGGTGCAGCCGCTCGCCGGTCTCGTCCATCAGATTGTGGAAATACGCCCCGAACTCCGCCCCGGTCAGCTTGACCCCCGCATCGGTGACCATCTGGATCAGCGGCTCGAGCTCGAGCTCGGCGACCAGCGCCGCACCGGTGACGTTCAGCGTTTCCAGGCTGTGCGTCTCCCAGCGCAGGCTGCGCTCGGCGAGCACCGCGTCGGTCGTCTCGATCACCACCGCCAGCACGCCCGCGGGCACCCCGTCCGCATCGAGCACGGGCGAATAATTGAGGTCGAGGAACACCGTCTCGGGCTCGCCATGGCGGTACAGCGTCAGCTCCTGCCGCGCATAACTCCGCGTCTTGCCGGCCATCCCGGCGCGCACCACGCCGTCGTTGAAAGCCGCCGCCTCCATCCAGGCTTCGCGCACCGGCATGCCGAGAATCGCGGGATGCTTGTCCTGCGCGATCGTCGCATAGCGCGCATTGTAGATGAGGATTCCCTCCTCGCCCCACAGCAGCGCCATCGGCACCGGCGCGCGCAACAGGATCGACACCACGGTCCGCAGATGCGGTGGCCAGCCCTCGATCGGGCCGAGCGGGGTCGCCGACCAGTCGAACGCAGCGATCAGCGCCGCGAGCGGTCCGTCGCCCAGGAATCCATGCCGCTCAGTCACGCTGCCCCACCTTGCCCCCACCCCGGGTCCGAAATCCTGCGTCGCTGATCACCGTACACGCACGGGCCTTAACCCCATCCTATACACCGCACCGCCACCGCGAAACGCTGCAATGTCCGTCACCTGCGCTACTGCGCCGACAGTGCGTCGCCGATCCGCGCCGCGACCTCGCCGATGCGATAGGGCTTCTTCAGCACCGTCTCCGCCGCCAGCTCGTCGCCGAACGTCGCGACA
>NZ_JPJC01000220.1:2680-4019 GCF_000733135.1 Sphingomonas sp. FUKUSWIS1 | reverse complement strand
ATCTGGCCCGCCGCGATCCGGTCGCCCGGCGTCGCGCGCGCGCCGTCGACGCGCAGCTGGCCGGTCCGCGCCCACATCGCCACCGTCGTGAAGCTCGTTTCGGGCAGGTGCCGCTTGAACCACCGGTCCAGCCGGATGCCGTCATCGTCGAACCCGACGTTGAACTCGCGGAAATTCGTATCGCTATCGTGTTTGCCCGCAGTCATGCGACGGCCCTTACTGCGGAGAGACCCGCGAACAACGCGGCGATCGAACCGATCACCGACACCAGAACATAGCCGAGCGCGAGGCCCGGCGCGCCACGCTCGATCATCGTGACGACGTCGAGCGAGAAGGAGGAAAAGGTCGTGAACCCGCCGAGCACGCCGACGCCGAGCAGCAGTCGCCAGCCCTCGGGCGCCGAATGGCGCGCGAGCACGCCGACGAGCACGCCCATCAGCAGCCCGCCGACAAGGTTCACCGCCAGCGTGCCGAACGGATAGCCGGCACCGAGCAGCGCGGTCATCGCGCGCCCGGTCAGATAGCGCGCGCCGGATCCGACCGCGCCACCGACCATGACATAGAGAAGGGGAGACATGCCCGCGCCCTAGCGCGAATCGCGGAAAACGGAAAGCCGCGCTTGACGGGCATGCGCGGCGCTCGCCCTTGGACACGGCGGCGTCGCTCAGTGCCCGGCGTTGGAGACCAGATCGACGTCGCTGACGCCCCCCACGCGCGGCGTGACATACACCCTATAGGCATCGCCGCCGCGCATACCGCCGAGCACGTGCCGGCGGCCATCGCTGCGGTGGTCGGCCGAATAGCCCGTGTCGGCGGTGCGGGTATAATAGAAGTCGAGCAGCCGCTGCGGCGTCGCCCGACTCGAAAAATGCACGACGCGCAGCCGGCAGCCGGCCTGGTCGGAACCTGCCGCCTCCGACAGCTGTGCATCGGGATAGAGCGGCAGGTCGGCGGGCAGGCGATTCGCCCAAAGCGCGGAATAGCCGATCGTCCGCGCGCACGCCGCTGCGTTCGGAAACGTCTGCCGCTCGGCCAGCGCGCCCAGCGTCAGCGCCGCGTCGGCCTGGCGGCAGGCGGGACAGTCACCGGCAGCAGCGGGCGCGCGTTTCAGCGTGCGCGGATCGACCGTATCGGCGCGGCGGCCCGCTTCCTCGGGTGGCATCGCCCCGCCCATCGGTTCGGGCGGCGGGCGGATCGCGTCGTCGTTCGACGACTGGGTCAGCGTTGGGTCGACCATGATCTGACCCGCGAGCGCGGCGTTCAGCGCCGGGTCGCCCGCATTGCCGTTGCTGAGGGCCGCTTCGAGGCTCGTCGGGTCCTGCTGATCGACCGCGGGCTC
>NZ_JPJC01000220.1:0-2461 GCF_000733135.1 Sphingomonas sp. FUKUSWIS1 | reverse complement strand
CTGCGACCCGTCGAGACGCCATGTTTGGGTCATGCTCAACCTCGTCTCGATCCTCATCGGCCTCGTCACCCTTGCGCTGGGTCTCGTTGCCTTCTTCCCGCTGCTCGGCTGGATGAACTGGCTGGTCATCCCGATCGGCATCGTCGGCGCTGCGGTGGGTGCGCTGTCGTCGAGCAATGCCGGGCGTAATCTGAACATCGTGCTGATCATCATCTTCACGCTGCGGCTGATGCTCGGTGGCGGAATCATCTGATCTCAGGAGTCTTGGGGTCAGCGGCAGCGGATCCGGCCGCGATCGACCGACCGGCCGGGCAGCGCACCGCCGCGGGTATCGACCAGTGTGCCGATCAGCCGTGACTCACCGCGTGCGATAATATTGCCGAGCACGCCGCCGGCCAGCCCGCCGGTAATCAGCCCGGTCGTCCCGTCCTCGCGGCGGCAATAATAGCGGCCGTCGGCGCCGCGATACAGGCGATCCGCGCGGCTCAGCCGGCGCACCGCATAATAGCGGCCATCGCGAAAATACCGGTCCGCGAAATAGCCGCGCTGCCCTGGTTCGGGGCGATCATGATCATAGGCGCGGTACCGCTGCCAGTCGCCGGCGTCGCGTCGTGCGCCGCCGGCGATCGTCTGTCCACCAGCCGCGGCGGCACCGACGACCCCCGCCTCAAGCCCCGCACCGAGCAGGACGAGGGCGATGGTCGCGGCGATCCGCATGCCGGCGCGTCGATCAGGCAAGCGTGTGGTCGAGCGTGATGTCGGCGTTCAAGACCTTCGACACCGGGCAGTTCGCCTTGGCATCCGCCGCGATCGTCGCCAACTCGTCGGCCGAGATGCCCTCGACCTTCGCGTTCAGCGTCAGCGCCGACTTGGTGATCTTGAAACCGTCGCCATCCTTGTCGAGCGTCACCTTCGCGCTCGTCTCGAGCGTGCCCGCCTCATAACCCTTGGCCGCGAGCGCGAAGCTCAGCGCCATGGTGAAGCAGCTCGCATGCGCGGCGGCGATCAGTTCTTCGGGGTTGGTGCCGGGCTCGTTCTCGAACCTTGTGTTGAAGCCGTACGGCGAGTCGGACAAAACGCCCGACTGCGTCGAGACATGGCCCTTGCCGCTCTTGCCGAGGCCTTCATAGCTGGCCGAACCGCTGCGTGTCGTCATTTTCGGATCCTTCGAAACATGAAAAAGGGCGCCGCGGTTTCCCGCGACGCCCCCCTTCAACGCATCAGTCCGCAATGCGGTGCGTGGTTTAGCGGCAACGACGATTATTGTTGCTCGTGCCCTTGTCGATCGCGCGACCGGCCAGGCCACCCAGGACCGCGCCGCCGAGCGTGCCGACCGTGCGGTCGCCGCGCGTGTCGACCGTGCGGCCGAGGAGCGCGCCACCGACGCCGCCGATGATCGTGCCGGTCGTGCCATTGCTCTTCTTGCAATAGGTCCGGCCGTCGCGACCGCGCCATTCGCGCTTGCCGCGCTGCGCATCGGCGGCCGAGATCGGCACCGCGAGCGTCGGCAGGACGAGGGCGGTCGCGCTGAGTGCCATGATCAACTTACGCATAAAATCTACTCCCGTTTGTAATGATCTGTGTCCGTAACGGCCGGCGTTTACCCCCGGTTGCATGAACCCAAAACAACGTCGCGTTCATCTTCGCTCCGGGCATCCTGGGTCGTGCAGGGCACGCAATCTGTCCCCGTTATCCACAGCAAGTTATCCACAGGCTGTGCACAAAAGGATAAGAACCGGCAAAATTGTGCCTCGCACACGGGCTGTCCGGGCACTTTTCCCCGTTATCCACAAAGAATTATCCCCGCCTGTGGATAAGTTCGTCCTCAGCCGGGAAATCGCGCAAAATCCGGTCGCGGCTGCACCCTCGCTTGTGTCGTGCGCCACAGCGGCTAGGCCGGGGGGATGCTGCCCGTTACGATCCTGTCGCCCGACGTCCTTCCCGCCGCCGCGCGCTGGCTCGATCTCGCCGGGCTCGCGGTGTTCGCCGCCTCGGGCGCGCTCGCCGCGGCCAAGCGGGGGCAGACCGTCGTCACCGCGATCTTCTTCGGGCTGATCACCGGGGTCGGCGGGGGCACGGTGCGCGACCTGCTGATCGACGCGCCGGTCTTCTGGGTGCACGACGCGCGCGCCGCCAGCATGTGCCTGATCGTCGCGCTGGTGATCTGGATCACGCCCGAACGCTGGTGGCGCGACGAGGCGCTGGGCTGGTTCGATGCGATCGGGCTCGCCGCCTATGCGGTGTTCGGTGCGGCCAAGGCGCTGGGCTATGGCGTGCCGCCCGTGCCCGCGGTGCTGATGGGGGTGATGAGCGCCTGCTTCGGCGGGATCATCCGTGACGTGCTCGCGGGCGAACCCTCGATCCTGATGCGCCCCGAACTCTATGTCACCGCGGCGGCGCTCGCCGCGGCGAGCTATGTCGGCCTCGTACTGCTGGGCGTGCCGATCGGCTGGTCCGCGGT
>NZ_JPJC01000219.1:0-1456 GCF_000733135.1 Sphingomonas sp. FUKUSWIS1 | reverse complement strand
CCGCGCTGGCGGTCTTCGGGGGAGATATACTGGTCCATCTGCGCCAGCGTCTGCGAGGCCGACTGCAATCCCGACGTGCTCGCGCGCGACATCAGCGCATAGGCGCGCGGGTAATCGCGGGGCACCGCGTCGCCGTTGAACAACATCGTCCCGAGCACGAGCTGCGTCCGCGGTTCGCCGCGCGCCACCGACTTTTCGAGCCAGGGCAGCGCGTCCGCCTTCTTGTTGGCCTGGAACAGCGCGAGGCCGTAATTGTCCTGCGCCTGGACATGACCCTGCAGCGCCGCCTTGCGGAACCAGCTTTCGGCGAGCGCGGGGTCGAGCGTGACGCCGCGGCCGAGCTTATAGGCCTGGGCGAGATTGAACTGCGCATCGGCGTCGCCCGCGATCGCGAGCGGACGCCACTGGTCGATCGCGGTCGCATAGTCGCCGCGGCTCCAGGCATCGACGCCGGCCTTCACGTCCGCCGCGGCCGGCACCGCGCCCAGCGCCGCTACCGTCGCCGCCGCGCCCAGAATCAGGTTGCGCATCGAGTACCTCGTTAAAGCCAAATGATGATCGTCATGTCGCGATAGCCCGGCGAAGGCAAAGATCGGGTTAAGCCGTGCGGCGGTCAGGTGCGGGGGCGCGGCACGTCGTCGTAACGGCTTGGGAACCACGCGTTAACCGCTTCTTATCCGCTGGCATGGCATCGCGTGCCTTGGTTGACGAGACGTAAGGGGGCTTATGCGCGTTCTGGCGATGGCATCGCAGAAAGGCGGGTCGGGAAAGACGACTCTGTCCGGGCATCTCGCGGTCCAGGCGGAGCGCGCCGGGCAGGGGCCGGTCGTGCTGATCGATATCGATCCGCAAGCGTCGCTGACCGACTGGTGGAACGAGCGCGAGGCGGAGGCGCCGGCGCTGGCGCAGACCACGGTCGCGCGGCTCGCCGCCGATCTCGAAATTCTTCGCCAGCAGGGGTTCAAGCTGGCGGTGATCGACACGCCGCCGTCGATCACGGTCGCGATCCAGACGGTGATCCAGATCGCCGAGCTGATCGTCGTCCCGACCCGACCGAGCCCGCATGACCTGCGCGCGGTCGGCGCAACCGTCGATCTGTGCGATCGCGCGGGCAAGCCGCTGATCTTCGTCGTCAATGCCGCGACCCCCAAGGCGCGGATCACGGCCGAGGCGATCGTCGCGCTCTCTCAGCACGGCACCGTCGCCCCGATGACGATCCACCAGCGCACCGATTTCGCCGCCTCGATGATCGACGGCCGCACGGTCATGGAGGTCGATCCCAAGGGCAAGTCCGCGGCGGAGATCGAAGCGCTCTGGACCTATGTCACCGACCGGCTCGAAAAGAATTTCCGGCGCACGGTGTTCAGCGTGCCCAACGCAGGCGCGGGGTTCGGGCAGCGCGGGCCCGCGCCAGGCTTCGGCCGGCGGGTGGTCGGATGAGCGCGATGCCCGCCCG
>NZ_JPJC01000218.1:0-1840 GCF_000733135.1 Sphingomonas sp. FUKUSWIS1 | reverse complement strand
TCGAGCAGCGCGAGCGCGGCATGCGCCTCGGCGACGGGGAGCGCGCGGACCTGCTCGCGAAGGTCGGGGTCGATCGCGGGGACGGGGGCAATGCCGTCGAGCAGCGTGCGGACATAGAGGCCCGTGCCGCCGACCAGGATCGGCAGTCTGCCCTCCGCCGCCACCTCGTCGATCGCGCGCGTCGCCTCGGCGGCCCAGCGCGCGGCGGAATAGGTCGCGTCGGCGGCGTCGACATGGCCGAACAGGCGGTGCGGGGCGCTCGCTTCCTCTTCAACCGAAGGACGCGCGGTGAGGATCCGGAGATCGGCATAGACCTGCGCGGAATCGGCATTGATGACGACGCCATCGTGGCGCGCGGCAATGGCGAGCGCGAGCGCGGACTTGCCGCTCGCGGTCGGCCCTGCGATGAGCGCGACCTTCGGGAGATGTTCTATGTTCACGGCAACGCTTATAGCCTCGGGCACGCTGACCGCAGGCGATATTTCGACCGCGATGGACCGGCTCCGCGACGCCGGCTGCGCGCCGGGTGCGAGCGGCTGGATCGACGAAGGTGACGCCGCCGACCTGATCTTCGGCATGGCGCCCGACGCGGCGCGGACCGCGCTCGAGGGGGCGTTCGGCAAGACCGATGTGGTCGTGCAGTCGAGCCTGACCCGGACCAAGGCGCTGCTGATTGCGGACATGGATTCGACGATGATCACCGTCGAGTGCATCGACGAGCTCGCCGACTATGCGGGCATCAAGCCGCAGATCGCCGAGATCACCGAGCGCGCGATGCGCGGCGAACTGGACTTCGAGGCGGCACTCGATGCGCGCGTCGCGCTGCTTGAGGGGCTGGCGGAGAGCGACATCGAACGCTGCCTCGCCGAACGGGTCACGATCATGCCGGGTGCGCAGGCGCTGGTACGGACGATGCGCGCGCGCGGCGCGAAGGCCGTGCTCGTGTCGGGCGGCTTCACGCGCTTTGCCGAGCCGGTGGCGCGGACGATCGGCTTCGACGTCGCGATCGCCAACGTGCTCGAGATTGCCGACGGCACGCTGACGGGGCGGGTCGCGCGGCCGATCGTCGGATCGCACACCAAGCTGGCGACGCTGCACGCCGCGCTGGCCGAGCACGGGATCGCGGTCGAACAGTCGCTCGCGGTCGGCGACGGCGCGAACGACCTGGCGATGATCGAGGCGGCGGGGCTGGGCGTCGCCTATCATGCCAAGCCGATCGTCGCGGCAGCCGCGGCGGCACGGATCGACCATGGCGATCTGACCGCGCTGCTCTATGCCCAGGGCCTGCCGCGCGCCGCCTGGGTGACCGAATGAGCGCCGTCAAGCGCGTTTCCAGCCACCGAGTCCCTCTTTGGTAATCCAGGTTAAGCCACTGCGCCATATCCCGGCTTGCTAAGCTGTATCCAAAAATTAGGGGTCGATGCCAAAGACTTGCGATTGATTGGCTGAGACGAATGGATGCTGGCTGGGACTATGAGCGCTTCAAGGCGTTCACCTGTGCGGATGACGACGACATTGATACCTTCCGCCGGCTCGCCGGGCCAACGATCGGTTTGAAGCGTGGCGAGATCCTGCGGATGCAGGGGGAACCTGACCCACAGGTCTATATACTGCTGAGCGGCTGGGTTGCGTGCAGCATCATCGTCGGCGAGAGCGCGCGGCAGATCGTCAAGGTTCATCTGCCCGGCGATCTGGTCGGGATGCCGAGCCTTGCCGCCCCGACCGCGTGTGACACGATCGAAGCGGTCTCGGCGGCGAAGCTCGGCGTGATCGAGACCACAGCGATCGGGCAGGTGTTCAGCAGCAACCCGCGGCTCGCGGCATTGCTGTTCCTCGTCTC
>NZ_JPJC01000217.1:7748-9491 GCF_000733135.1 Sphingomonas sp. FUKUSWIS1 | reverse complement strand
CGGGCCGCGGTCCGCGTCCGCCGCGTCGAGCCCGACGCCAAGGACCGCGCGCGGCTGCGGGCCGGCAAGCCCGCATCGGCGAGACCCGATGCCTCGCCCGACGAACTCGCCGCGCTGCGCGCGCGGCTGACGGATCAGTCCTTCCAGGCCCAGTAGAGCTGTGCCGGGGGCACGTTCCACCATTCCATGTCGTGATCGATCGATTCGAAATGCGGGGTGAGGAAGTCCTTCACCTTCGGGCTGAACTGATAGACCAGGAACGCGCCGCCGCTGCGCAGCACCGAATGCGTGCCGGCGGCGATCGCCGGACCGACGCCGGGGGGCAGCGTCGAAAAGGGCAGGCCCGAAAGGACATAGTCGGCCGATTCGAAGCCGTGATCGGCGACGATCTTTTCGACATCGGCCGCCGATCCGAGCACCGCCGAGAACCGCGGATCGGTGATCGTGTGGCGCAGATAGCGGATGAAATCGGGGTTGGTATCGATCACGATCAGCGTCGCGTCGGGCGCCATGCGGTCGAGAATCGGGCGGCAGAAAGTGCCGACGCCAGGTCCGTATTCGACGAACACCTTGGTGTTGTTCCAGTCGACCCGGCCGAGCATCTTGCGGATCAGCTTGTCCGAGGACGGCACGATCGAGCCGACCATGACAGGGTGTTTCAGGAATTCGGTGAAGAACATCTGCCACGGGGAGGGCACGCCGGCGGGGCGGGTGCGCGCGCGCCGGGCGGCTGTGGTCGGACTGGGCATCGTGTTCCTTACGATCAGGGATCCCGCGCGCACGCGAGGCTTTAAGCCCCCCGTCGCACGGATTCCAAACGTGTTTCAAGGCCTGCGGGTTGCATCACGCGACGAACCGCACCGAACGCGACCAGTGCACGGTGCCGCAACCCGCGCTTGCCAACCCCCGGGCTTGGCTTAAGCATTGGGCATGCACGACGATCGGACGGGCCAGACGGCGGTCATTTTCATGTCGAACCGTAACGGCACCGACCCCGCCGGCTATGCCGCGGCAGCCGCCGCGATGGAGGCGCTCGCCGCGACGCAGCCCGGCTATCGCGGGATCGACAGCGTGCGCGACGAAGCCGGGCTGGGGATCACGATCAGCTATTGGGCGGACGACGCCGCGGCGATCGCGTGGCGCGACGATCCCGACCATAGCGCGATTCGCGAGCGCGGGCGGGCGCTCTGGTATGACCGCTACCGCGTCACCGTCGCACGGGTCGAGCGTGACTATGACTGGGCGCGGCCATGACCGGTACTGGTCGCGAGGATGCGCGGATCGATCGTCGCTTCGCGCTGATGTTCCTTGTCATGCTGACGATCGCCGCGGGCAATACCGCGCTGCAATCGGTGCTGCCCGCGCTCGGCCGGTCGCTGGGCGTCGCCGACAGCGCGGTGGCAGGCGCGTTTTCGGTGTCCGCGCTGCTGTGGGTGATCGCCGCGCCGTTCTGGGCGAACCGGTCCGACCGGCATGGGCGCCGCGCGATGATTCTGCTCGGCATCGGCGGGTTCAGCGTGTCGCTGACATTGTGCGGACTGTTCCTGATGGCGGGGATCAACCACTGGATCGGCGGGACCGCGGCGTTCGGCTGCTTCATCGCCGGGCGGCTGATCTATGGCGCATTCGGTGCCGCCGCGCCGCCCGCGCTGCAGGCGCTGGTCGCGGGCGAGACGACGCGCGCGGAGCGGACCCGCGCGCTGACGCTGCTCGCTTCCGCCTTCGGGCTCGGCACGATCCTGG
>NZ_JPJC01000217.1:3414-7643 GCF_000733135.1 Sphingomonas sp. FUKUSWIS1 | reverse complement strand
ATCCTCGGGTCGGTCGGCGGACTCGAGGTAGGGCTGGCGGGCCCCGCCTTCCTGTTCGCGCTGTTCGGCGTGGCGGTGTGGATCACGGTGCGGCGGATGCTGCCCGACGACCGGATCGTCGCGCCGCATGACGACACGCACGGCGCGAGTTCGGCCTATCCATCGATCGGCGGCGCGCCGAGCGGGGCGTCGGTCACCGCCGCGACCCAGTCGCATGTCGAACAGGTCGGCTATACCGATCCGCGCATCCGCGCCTGGATGATCGCCGGGCTGGTGATGGGGCATGCGCAGGCGATGACCGGGCAGGCGATCGGGTTCCTGGTGATCGACCGGCTCAACCTTGCCCCCGCACTCGCGCTCGAGCCCACGGGGATCGTGCTGATGATGGGCGCGGGTGCAGCGCTGCTCGCGCAATGGGGAATCATTCCGCGGCTCAACCTGACCCCGCGCCAGCTCGTCCTGACCGGGCTGGTGCTGGCGGCGGCGGGCACCGCGCTGACGGGGATCGCGACCTCGCTCTACACGATCGCGACCGCCTATGCGCTGGCGAGCCTCGGCTTCGGCTTCACGCGGCCAGGCTTTACCGCTGGCGCTTCGCTCGCGGTCGGCGCGAATGCGCAAGGGTCGGTCGCGGGCAAGGTGACCAGCATCAACGGCGCGAGCTTCGTGCTCGGCCCGTCGATCGGGGTCGGACTGTACGAGGCGCAGCACTCGCTGCCCTATCTGGTCGCGGGCGCGGCGTGCGTGGTGTTGATCGGCTATGCCTGGGCGACGCTGAATGAGGCGAAGGACGCGTCGGGCGGCTGACCGAGATTCATCAGGCCGCGATTCCGCTACTTCGCCGACATTCCGATGCAGTACAGAAGCAGCGGAACCCCGATCAAGAGGATCATCAGTAACAAGTTCATCTGGATCAGTCGGTTGAGCCATTTCGGCTGCCCAGCGGAGTCCCGATCGGCCTCTTCCTTTGAATAGTCTTCGACGATTTCCATATCGAATTGCTTCGAAAAGAAACTCCTCGGACGCATCCGCAACGAGGTTTTCGGGGACAGGGC
This sequence comes from Sphingomonas sp. FUKUSWIS1, assembly GCF_000733135.1. Taxonomy (NCBI): domain Bacteria; kingdom Pseudomonadati; phylum Pseudomonadota; class Alphaproteobacteria; order Sphingomonadales; family Sphingomonadaceae; genus Sphingomonas; species Sphingomonas sp. FUKUSWIS1. Next base: position 6,588 of record NZ_JPJC01000217.1, on the reverse strand, counting down.
GTCTTCATCGACGTCGCGGCGCGCTGGCGAGTGATCGCCAGATTCAGAGGCTGGGCCTGACATTGCGTGGTTTCCGTATATTCGAGATCACGGGCGTGCAGCGCACCTCCCAAAGGTCAGATCGAATAAAGCCCGAACTCCAGCGGCCTATAGCCGCGAGCTCGGGCTAACCCCGTGCGGCGAGTTGGCCGGCGTGGTCGAGGAAACGCTTATGTGTCGCGGATGCGTACATGAAAGTTACATTGGACCCGTGCCCGGTAATGTCAACACATGGCACAAGATCAGGGCCATTCGGCCAGTCGACTATAGACCGCCGAATGGAACCATGCTGGCGGTAGCCCCTCTCCCGCCAAGGAGAGGGGCGATGATCACGCCGCGCCTTTACTGGGGAAGGCGAAGCCGATCGGCTGGATGGCGGTCGCGTCCTGTTTCAGGCGGGCGGCCATCTGCTCATACTCACGCTCGGTCTCGGGCGTGACGCTGGCGCGCGATTCCTTCAGCGCGTTGTCGAAATCGGCCATCGTCACGTCGGTCGAATCGATCGAGCGACGCAACGCGACAAGGCCTGCGCGGCGGACGACGTCCTCCAGATCCGCACCCGAGAACCGGTCGGTGCGGTCCGCGAGACGATCAAGATCGACGTCGGACGCGAGCGGCATCTTCTGCGTCTGGATGCCGAGGATCCGCCGGCGCCCCGCCGTGTCGGGTACGCCGACATAGACGAGCTCGTCGAACCGCCCCGGGCGCAGCAGCGCCGGGTCGATCAGATTGGGGCGGTTGGTCGCGCCGATCACGACGACCGACTGGAGTTCTTCCAGACCGTCCATCTCGGCGAGGATCGTGTTCACCACACGCTCGGTCACCTGCGGCTCGCCCGCCCCGCTGCCGCGGGCGGGTACCAGCGAATCGAGTTCGTCGATGAAGATGACGCAGGGTGCGACCTGACGCGCGCGCTGGAACAGCCGGGTGATCTGCTGCTCGCTCTCGCCATACCATTTGCTGAGCAGGTCGGACGATTTGGTGGCGATGAAATTGGCCTCCGCCTCGCGCGCGACCGCCTTTGCGAGCAACGTCTTGCCGGTCCCTGGCGGGCCGTAGAGCAGGAAGCCCTTGGCCGGGCGGATGCCCAAGCGGCGGAACGCGTCGGGATTCTTGAGCGGAAGCTCGACGCCTTCCTTCAGCCGCATCTGCGCATCGTCGAGCCCGCCGACATCGGCCCAGCGCACGGTCGGCGCCTGGACCATGACCTCACGCATCGCGGATGGCTGGACGCGCTTCAATGCACCCAGGAAATCCTCACGCGTGACCGACAGGTCGTCGAGCACCTCGGGCGGGATTGTGCGTTCCTCGAGGTTGAGCTTGGGCATGATCCGCCGCACCGCCTCGATCGCCGCCTCGCGTGCGAGCGCTGCGAGATCCGCGCCGACAAAGCCGTAGGTCGTGCGCGCCAGCTCGTCGAGATCGACACGGTCGCCGAGCGGCATGCCGCGCGCATGGATGCCGAGGATTTCGCGGCGGCCGCGCTCGTCGGGGACGCCGACGACGATCTCGCGGTCGAACCGGCCGGGACGCCTGAGCGCCTCGTCGATCGCCTCGGGACGGTTGGTCGCGGCGATCACGACGAGGTTCGCGCGCGCTTCCAGCCCGTCCATCAGCGTCAGCAGCTGCGCGACGAGACGCTTTTCCGCCTCGCCCGACACCTGCCCGCGCTTGGGCGCGATCGAATCGATCTCGTCGATGAAGACGATCGACGGTGCGGCCTTGGCGGCCTCCTCGAACACCTGGCGCAGCTTGCCTTCCGATTCGCCATAGGCCGACCCCATGATCTCGGGGCCGTTGATCAGGAAGAACTGCGCGTCGGATTCGTTGGCGACCGCGCGCGCGAGCCGCGTCTTGCCGGTACCGGGGGGGCCGTGCAGCAGCACGCCCTTGGGCGGATCGACGCCGAGACGCTGAAAGAGTTCGGGATAGCGCAACGGCAGCTCGACCATCTCGCGCAACTGGTCGATCGTCTGCGCCATGCCGCCGATATCGTCATAGGTGACGTCGGCGCGGCGCGCGTCCTGCGGCTCCTCATATTCGGGGCGCAGCTCGATCTCGGTATTCTCGTCGATATGGACGACGCCTTTGGGGCTGGCGGCGATCACTGCGAGGCGGATCTCCTGCAGCGCATAAGCGGGCGCGTTCATGAACTGCTGGACGCCCGCGGGCATGTTGCCGACGCGCTGATGCCCCGCGGTCGCGACGATGTCGCCCTGGCAGATCGGCCGGCCGAGGAACGTGCGCTTCAACGCGTTGGTCGAGCCCTGAAGCCGCAGATTCTGCTGTGCGGGTGCGAAGACGACGCGCGTCGCGGGCTTCGATTCGGCCTTGCGCACCTCGACGAAATCGCCCGAGCCGACGCCCGCATTGGCGCGCTGGAGCCCGTCGATGCGCAGGATGTCGAGCCCCTCGTCCTCCGGATACGGCCCGACCGCGCGCGCGGGCGTGTTCTGCTTGCCGAGGATCTCGATCACGTCGCCCTCGCCGATGCCGAGCGTCGCCATCAGCGCGCGCGGCAGATGCGCCAGGCCGCGGCCGCTGTCCTCGGGACGCGCGTTCGCCACCTGGATTTTCCGCGTCGGGGTTTCGCTATCGGGCATCTCGACTCCTTCAAACTCGAAGCGTGTCAGATGGGGGGCCGCCGCCGGGCTTGCGAGGACTTGAAAAGACAAAAAAAAGGGCCGGCCAATGAAGGCCAGCCCATGAAAGTTTTTAGGAGAGGATGCCTGAAAGGCGAGGTCTTTTTGCGTCGAGGCGGTTCATGTTGCAAGTGCGAATGGATCCGCTACGATTGCGCTAACTGCAATCGTAGGCTTCAATGCGGCCAATGATGCGGATCACATGCATCGAGTCGAATAAGGGAGTCGGGGAGGAATCATGCGGAGGCTGCCGCCACTCGGGGCTATCGAGGCGTTCGTCCAGGTCGCGCGGCTGGGCTCGATCAAGGCCGCCGCGGAGGAGCTGGCGCTGTCCGCGCCCGCGCTCAGCCGGCGCGTGCAGAGCCTTGAGCGCTTCATCGCCAAGCCGCTGTTCGCACGCCGGCATCAGGCGATGGTGCTGAACGCCGACGGCGAACGCCTGCTCGCGCAGATCGCGCCGGTGCTCGATTCGCTGTCGGATGCGGTCGAGTCG
>NZ_JPJC01000217.1:0-3310 GCF_000733135.1 Sphingomonas sp. FUKUSWIS1 | reverse complement strand
GGCTGCGGCTCGGCATCCTGCCGCTCTATGCATCGCAGAAACTGTTCCCGCGACTCGGCGAACTGCGTGCGTCGCATCCCGAACTGCATCTCGACATCGATACCGCGGCGCATCTGGTATCGCGGCTGGGTGACGGGCTGGACGCGGTGATCGCGCTGTCGCGCGAGATCGATCCGGCCTTCTATGCGCGGCGGCTCGATCGCAATTCGGTCTATGTGATCGGTGCGCGCACCCTGCTCGACCGCGCCGATCCGATCACCCGACCCGAACAGCTCTCAACGCTGACCGCGCTGGTCCACCGCGACATGACGGATACGTTCACCGCGTGGCGGACGGCGGCTGGGCTCGACGATATCGAGCCGCTGGCGATCGATCATTTCGATTCGGGGGCGCTGATGCTCGAAGCGGCGGCGCAGGGGCTGGGCGTCGCGTTCATGCATGCCAGCCATTTCGAGGATGCGAACGATCCGCGGCTCGTGCGGCTGTTCGAAATCGAGGTGGAGAGCCCGTACAGCTATTGGTTCGTCTGCCGCCCGCGCGCGTTGCAGGCCAAGCCGGTCAAGCTGTTCCATGACTGGCTGATCAAGACGCTAGCGGAAGTTTAGCGAGGCACAGCCTCCGCTCGGATACCGGATGTACGGTTGAGAGAGGGTCAGGGTAGCAACCGCGACGCGCTTCTGACTTGAAGCGCGTCGCGGCTAAGCCGCGCCGTCGGACGGAGCTTTGCTCCGCCGGCCGGCTTCGACTGTCTCCGACGCAGCTTCGCTGCGCCGGTGCAGTCTTCAGCTCAGGCTGCGCGTGCCTTCACGATCTTGCCGGGCTGGCGCGGCGGCTCGCCCTTGGGGAGCGCGTCGATCAGCTCCATGCCGTTGGTGACTTCACCCCAGACGGTGTACTGCTTGTCGAGGAAGCGCGCGTCGTCGAACACGATGAAGAACTGCGAGTTCGCCGTGTCGGGCTGGTTGGTGCGCGCCATCGAACACACGCCGCGGACATGCGGCTCGGCCGAGAATTCGGCCTTGAGGTTCGGCTTGTCCGACCCCGACATGCCGGTGCCGGTGGGATCGCCGCCCTGCGCCATGAAGCCCGGGATCACGCGATGGAACACGACGCCGTCATAGAAGCCGTCATTGGCCAGCTCGACGATGCGCTCGACGTGCTTCGGGGCCAGATCGGGGCGCAGCTTGATCGTCACGTCACCGCCGTCGAGGGTCAGCGTCAGCGTTTCGGGGGTATCGGCCATTGGGTCTTCTCCTGAATTGATGCGCGGCAGATAGGGATCCACCCCGCGACTGGCAAATGCATGCGCGGCGCGTTAGGGCCCAAGCGCACGCTTTTAAGGGAGGCAGCCATGAGCGAACTCGAGCTTCCCGAGGTCGAAACCGAGACCCAGCCCGAAACCCAGCTCGATCGCGACGACCGGTTGCGGCCCGAATTCGTCCGCGCCGTGCTCGACGCGGTCGAGGACGGCGACAATGCGGCGGCACGCGCGCTGGTCGAGCCGCTGCACCCCGCCGACATCGCCGATCTGTTCGAGCTGACGCCGCAGGAGGATCGCGCGGCGCTGGCGCGCGCGGTCACCGATCTGCTCGACGGCGACGTGTTCGCCGAGATGAACGATTATGTCCGCGAGGATCTGATCGATGCGCTCGAGCCGCACCAGGTCGCCGACCTTGCCTCCGAACTCGATACCGATGACGCGGTCGCGATCATCGAGGACATGGACGAGGACGAGCAGCGCGCGGTGCTGCGCGCGCTCGATCCCGACGATCGCGCCGCGATCGAGGAGGCGCTGAGCTACCCCGAGGAGTCCGCGGGCCGCCTGATGCAGCGCGAGCTGATCGCGGTGCCCGAGCACTGGACCGTCGGCGACGCGATCGATTATCTGCGTGGTCACGAGGAGCTGACGACCGATTTCTGGGAAATCTTCGTCGTCGACCCCGCGCACAAGCCGATCGGCACGTGCCAGCTGTCGTGGATGCTGCGCACGCCGCGCGGGATCGCAATGGCCGATGTGATGAAGCGCGAACAGACGCTGATCCCGGTCGACATGGACCAGGAAGAGGTCGCGCTGCGCTTCCAGAAATATGCGCTGATCTCCGCCGCGGTGGTCGATCATGGCGGCCGGCTGGTCGGCATGATCACCGTCGACGACATCGTCCACATCATTTCCGAAGAGGCGGGCGAGGATACGCTGCGTCTGGCAGGGGCTGGCGACGGCGACATCAACGAACCGATCCGGCTGACGGTGCGGACGCGCTTCACCTGGCTGGTGGTCAATCTGGGCACCGCGATGGTCGCATCGTCGGTCGTCGGGCTGTTCCAGGGGACGATCGCGAGCTTCGCTCTGCTTGCGGTGCTGATGCCGATCGTATCGGGGATGGGCGGCAATGCCGGGACGCAGACGCTCGCGGTCGTGGTCCGCGCGCTCGCGACCAACCAGCTGACGAGTTCGAACACCAAGCGGATGATCGTCCGCGAATTCCGGATCGCCACGGCCAATGGCGTCATGCTGGGCACGCTGATCGGCCTGGGTACCTATGTGATCTTCCGCAACACCGACCTGTCGATCGTCATCGCCGCGGCGATGCTCACCAACAACATCACCGCAGGGCTTTCCGGCGTGCTGGTCCCGATCACGCTCGACAAGTTCCGGATCGATCCCGCGGTCTCGTCGGCGGTGTTCGTGACCACGATGACCGACACGATGGGGTTCTTCTCGTTCCTCGGCCTTGCCAGCCTGTGGGGGCTGCACGGTTGACGCTCCGGTTGACTGGCGCGGATTAGCGCCCATTTCCAGACGGATGCCGCTTCACCTCACCAAAGTCGCGTTCGGCGCGGACAGCGTCGACCATCTGGCGGAGCGCCTGCGGCTGCGCGGCGAAGAGGGCCCCGTGTTCCTCACCACCCGCTACCTGCCCAAGCGGCACGAGGAGGTTGCGGGGCCGGTCGGCGAAGGCGGCTCGATGTACTGGATCCTGAAGCACCAGCTGATCGCGCGGTCGCCGATCCTGGGCTTTGGCGAGGCGGAGGGCGGACGCGTCGCGATCCATATCGATCCCAAACTGGTGCTCGTTCAGGCACGGCCGAAACGCGCACATCAGGGGTGGCGGTATCTGGAGGGCACCGATGCGCCGCTCGATCTCGGCGGCGACGCGACCGGGCTCGACATCATGCCGCCCGCGCTGATGACCAAGCTCGCCGAACTCGCGCTGATCTAGCCAGCGCGCTTAGCGGCCGCAGATCACCGGGCCGGTGGCGGCGGCCCGGACCGTGCAGGCGGCGGTGCCCGCGACCGTGACCGAGCCGG
>NZ_JPJC01000216.1:2109-5913 GCF_000733135.1 Sphingomonas sp. FUKUSWIS1 | reverse complement strand
GCGGCGTTGCGCACGCTCGAGCGCACCCCGCCGACCGCCCCGCGGCGCCATGCGCTGCCCGCCGCGGTCCATGCCCGCCTCATGGCGCACCCCGACTGGCTGGCGACGCTCGCCCGTCGTACGGGCGTCGTCCACGATCTGGAGAGCCGTTGATGCCCGCCGTGAAATGCCCGATCTGCGGCCAGCCCGCCGTCCCCGGCTACGCCCCCTTTTGCTCGAGTCGGCACCGCGACCGCGACCTGCTGCAATGGCTCGGAGAGGGCTATCGCATCCCCGGCCGCGCAATATCGCAAACGGGGCTAGACAGCGGTGAAGAGCCCGACTAAACGCGCCCTTCCGATCGCACGATCGGCCCTTCATCCGATCCCGATCGGACGATGCCCGGATAGCTCAGTTGGTAGAGCATGCGACTGAAAATCGCAGTGTCGGCGGTTCGACCCCGTCTCCGGGCACCATTTTTCTTCTGATATTGCAACGCCGAACCGTACTTTGCGGCAGGCGTTCACGTGCGTTCAGCCGCCGCATCATGCCGTTCATGGTCCAGCCTCGCCCGGGCGGCCATCCAGCCCATAGTCTTGTCAATTGTGCTCCACATCGCATGGCGCTCTGGCATTTGAGAGCTGTTTTGGATTCACTCCGACAAATACTTGCAAAGCCCGACATCCGGGTTAGTGTGAGCGCTATCGCAAATGCTAAATTGCGCATCTCCGTCTGAAGTCGGAGACATGCAATTCGGTCGCCCATGCCTCACGCACGATGAGGCAATGCGACCCATGAGGGGAGGCAAGGATGGGCTCGACGACGTCTGCTGCTTCCACCGTTGCGGCCCAAAGCCCGACGCTCGCCCGCCGTGGCCCTGCAGTCGCGCACGTGATCAGCGTTGCCGCACTGACGTGCGCGCTGCCCGCCTTCGCGCACGACACTGCCATTCAGAGCAACACGCTACCCCTGCCCGCGATAGACGGCGCTGGTAACGACATAGTCGTCAGCCTCCGCGCACGCACGGCGGTGATGCCCGGCTCGATCGAAAACGACGCCCCGACACGCCGTCTGGTGGCCAGCCCGCCTCACCACCGCGATCGTATCCACCGTTTCGTTCGCTCCGGGCTCCAGCCCGTCTGACCTGCCAGAGGACCCATCGAATCATGCCACGCCTGCCCGCCCGTCTTGCCATTGCCGTCCTTCTTGCCAGCAGCGCGTCGGCCGCGCTCGCGGCCCCGCGTCTTGACGGCGTACTGACCGATCACGCGGTGATCCAGCGGGGTCAGCCGATCGCGCTGACCGGCGACGCTGCGGCGGGGGAGACGGTGATGATCACGCTGGCGGGGCGTTCGGTCACGGCAAAGGCGGACCGAGCAGGCCGCTTCGCCGCGGAGCTGCCCGCGCTCGACGCCGGCGGTCCCTATGATCTGACGATTGCGGCGCAGAGCGGTGCGGCGGTGCTGCACGATGTACTGATCGGCGATGTCTATCTCTGCTCGGGCCAGAGCAACATGGAACTGGCGGTCAGCGAGGCGCAGGACCTGATCCCCGACGCGCATGCCCCCGTCGACGCCGGCCTGCGCCTGCTGACCATCCCGAAGCGCGCCGCCGCGACGCCCGTCGCGCGGCTCGACGATGCGGTACGCTGGACCGTCGCCGGCCCGGCGAGCCAGCCCGCCTTCTCCGCGGCCTGCTTCTACATGGCGCAGGCGCTCCGGCGGAGCGCGGCCGTGCCGATCGGTGCGATCCATGCGAGCTGGGGCGGATCGCGGATCAGCGCGTGGATGAGCGACCCCGCGCTGCGCCAGGCGGGGCTCCGCGACCAGGCGGATCTGCTGGCGCTCTATGCGCGCGATCCCGGGGCGGCGAACCGGCGTGCGATGACGCTGTGGGAGGCATGGTGGCGGACCGGATCGGGCGACGCCGTCGGCCGCGAGCCGTGGCAACCCGGCGCCGCGCTCGACTGGCAGGCGGTGCCCGCGATGACCAATTTCGAGACCTGGGGCATCGCCGACCTCGCCAGCTACAACGGCATGCTGTGGTATCAGCGCAGCGTCGAGATCACCGCCGAACAGGCGCGCGGTCCCGCCACGCTCGTGCTGGGGACGATCGACGATGCCGACCGGACCTGGGTCAACGGGATCGGTGTCGGCGGCAGCAGCCTCGCCGCACAATCGCGCGTCTATGCGCTGCCCGTCGGCACGCTGAAGGCCGGGCGCAACGTCATCACCGTCAACGACGACGACGTCTATGCCTATGGCGGGATGACCGGTCCTGCGGACACGATGCGGATCACCTTCGGGGACGGGAGCAGCGTGCCGCTCGGCGACGGCTGGCGCTATGCGAAGGCACAGCGGATCGCGGGTTCCGCCCCCCGGGTGCCGTGGGACGACATCAACGGCGCCGGGACGCTCTACAATGCGATGATCGCACCGCTTGGCCGGACGCGCGTCGCCGGGATCGCCTGGTATCAGGGCGAGTCCGACACCGGCATTCCGGGCTATGATCAGCGCCTCACCGCGCTGATCGCCGACTGGCGCACGCGTCTCGGCAGCCCGCAGGCCGGCTTCGCGATCGCTCAGCTCGCCGGCTACGGCGCACCGTCCTTTGCGCCGGGCGAGAGCGGCTGGGCCACCGTGCGCGATGCGCAACGTCGCGTCGCCGCCGCGGACCGCCACGCCGGCGTCGCGGTCACGCTCGACATCGGCGATGCGCTCGACATCCATCCGGGCGAAAAGCATGCGGTGGGGCAACGCCTTGCCCAGGTCATGCGGGCGACGGTCTATGGCGAACGGATCGCACCCTCGGGCCCGGCCCTCGCCCGTGCGCAGCGTGCCGCCGGTGGTGGCGTCGCGCTCGACTTTTCCGGCGTGACCGGCGCGCTGCACGCGAAAAGCGCGCGCGAGGCGATCGGGTTCGAGATGTGCGGCGCCGCCGCTGCAAGCTGTCGCTACGCATCCGGCACGGTCGTCGGCACGCAGGTGACGCTGCCCGGCGACGGCCAGCCCGTCACGCGGGTCCGCTATGCCTGGTCGGACGCGCCCGCGATCAACCTGGTCGACGATGCGGGGCTGCCCGTCGGCCCGTTCGAAACGCCGCTATCGTGACGCGCCGGCGGCGACGTCCGGCGAGCATGGGGGAGACGATGATGCGCAAGACTATGATGCCCACCCGGCGCGCGGCAATCGGCCCGTCGCTCGCGCTTGCGATGGTGCTCGTCGCGGCCCCGGTCGCTGCGCAGACCAGCCCGAACGCGCCCGACCAGGCCACGGTCATGGCCACCGCGCTCGTCGCGCAGCTTCGCGCGGACGAGAAGCTGCCCCAACTGCTCAACGTCGCGCCCGCAATCCCGCGGCTCGACATTCCGGCCTATAACTGGTGGACGGAATCGCTCCACGGCGCGCTGGGGCCGATCGCGACGACCAATTTCCCCGAGCCGATCGGTCTGGCCGCCAGCTTCGATGCGCCGCTCGTCCAGGCGGTAGCAGGCGCGATCAGCACCGAGGTCCGCGGGCTCCACACGCTCGCGCGCGAAACCGGGCGGGTCGGGCATATCGGAACCGGGCTCGACAGCTGGTCCCCCAACATCAACATCTTCCGCGATCCGCGCTGGGGACGCGGCCAGGAAACCTATGGCGAGGATCCCGTCCTGACCGCGGCGATGGGCGTCGCCTTCGTCCGCGGCCTGCAGGGCCCCGATCCCGAGCGCCCGCAGGTCATCGCCACGCCGAAGCATTTCGCCGTCCATAGCGGGCCGGAAGCCACCCGGCACCAGGCCAATGTCTATGTCTCTGCGCACGATCTCGAGGATACGTTCCTGCC
>NZ_JPJC01000216.1:0-2004 GCF_000733135.1 Sphingomonas sp. FUKUSWIS1 | reverse complement strand
GCGGGGTCGGTCATGTGCGCGTATAACCGAATCAACGGTCAGCCCGCCTGTGCCAGCGACCCGCTGCTCAAGACGCATCTGCGCAGCGCCTGGGGGTTTTCGGGCTATGTCGTATCCGATTGCGACGCGGTGAAGGACATTGCCGACAACCACAAATATGCCCCTGACGGCGCGGCCGCGGTCGCCGCGGCACTGCGCGCGGGTGTCGACAATGAGTGCAGCGGGGATACGCTGAGCGACACGGCGGGGCTCGACGCCCGCTATCGCACCGCGTTGCAGCGCGACCTCGTCACCCAGGCCGACATCGACCGCAGCCTCGTCCGCCTGTTCGCGGCGCGATACCGCACCGGCGATCTGCCCGGTCTGGCCGGCGCGCCCGCGGCGGTGCCGGTCGACGCGGTCGGTGCCGCCGAGCATCGCCGGCTCGCGCTGACCGCCGCCGAACGGTCGATGGTGTTGCTGAAGAATGATGGCGTCCTGCCGCTGCGCGCCGGGACGAAGGTCGCGGTGATCGGGCCGCTGGGCGACGCGACGCGCGTGTTGCGCGGCAATTACGCATCGCCCTTGTCGGGACCGCCCGTCTCGATCGTCGAGGGTCTGCGCACGACGCTGGGCGCCGAGCGGATCACGCTGGTCCCGTTCGGCGAATCGGTGACCGATGGCGACCGCGTTCCGACCACCGCGCTGCAGACCCCCGACGGCAAGCCGGGCGTGCTCGCACGCTATTACAACCCGGTCACCCCGCTGCCCGCCGCCTTTGCCCCCGGCACGCGTGACGCGATCGTCGCGGCGGTGCGCTATCGGGACACCCCCGTCGTGACCCGGATCGAGCCCGATGTCGGTGACCGTCAGCTCGCGCTGGCCGGGGTCGCCGAAGTGCACCGTACGATCCGGACCGGATTCCTCATCCCCCCCGAAACCGGCACCTATCGCCTCGGCCTGTCGGGGGCGGGCGGCGTGCTGGCGGTCGACGGGGTGGTCGTGTCGGACCGTCGCAAGGCGCGCTGGAACGATCTGCCCGGGATGAAGACGCTCACGCTCACCGCCGGGCGACGCTACCGCATCGAGGTCGACGGCGGTGGCGGCGATCTCGTCTGGAAACGCGTATCGGACGATCCGAGCGCCGCGCTGAAACGCGCCGCCGCGGCGGCCGACATCGTCGTCGCGGTCGTCGGCCTCACCTCCGATCTCGAAGCCGAGGAAACCGGCGTCAGCGTCCCGGGCTTCGCCGGCGGCGACAAGACCACACTCGACCTTCCCGCCGACCAGATCGCGATGCTCGAACAGGCGCGCGCCGCGGGCAAGCCGATCCTGCTGGTCGCGATGAACGGCAGCCCGATCAACCTCGCCTGGGCCAAGGATCACGCCGCCGCCATCCTCGAGGCCTGGTACCCGGGCGAACAGGGCGGGCTCGCCGCGGCGAATATCCTGACCGGCCGGACCAATCCGTCGGGCCGGCTGCCGCTGACCTTCTACCGCAGCGTCGCCGATCTGCCGCCGTTCGGCGACTATGCGATGGCCGGACGCACCTATCGCTATTTCACCGGCACGCCGGTCTATCCGTTCGGGGCGGGGCTCAGCTACACGCGCTTCGCCTATGATGCGATCCGGGTCGAACCCGCGCCGGGCGGGGCGGAGACCGGCATCCGCGTCACCGCGCGGCTCCGCAATATCGGCAAGCGTGCGGGCGCCGAAGTTGCGCAGCTCTACCTCGATTTTCCCGACCGGCCGGGCACGCCGCGGATCGCGCTGCGCGGATTTCGCCGCGTCGACCTCAACCCGGGAGAAACCCGCATGCTCAGCTTCGACCTGTCGCCGCGCGACCTGAGTTCGGTCGCACTCGACGGCACGCGATCGGTCGCCGCCGGCACGTACCGCGTGACGCTGGGGTCGGGCCAGCCCGGCACCGGCGTTCCGGGCGCGACGACACGCTTCACCGCAGATAATGGCCTCGCGATTGCGCAGCGCGGGGATGGATTCGAGAAAGCCGCGTGCGCCCTCGGG
>NZ_JPJC01000215.1:0-1997 GCF_000733135.1 Sphingomonas sp. FUKUSWIS1 | reverse complement strand
CTGTCCGGTAACGCGTTGCGGTGTGCCGTTCCGCACCAGCTGCCCCGCCACCGCGAGATGCGGGATCGGGTAATAATAGCTCGCCTGTTCGGGCCGCGGACCCTTCTGGCTGTACCCCGCGTTCCCCTGGAGCAGGGGCGGCTGGCGCGGTGTCAGCGTCAGCGTCAGCGCGAAATCGCCGGTGGTAACGGTGGTCGTGAACCGGCCGTCGGGTCGCCTGCGGATATGCCAGTCCTTGAGTGTGACGTCGGTATCGCCGATGCGTGCCTGGGCCAGGCCGAACCCCGCCCGTGCCGCCCGCTCCCCGTGCAGAAGATGGCCGAGCTTCGGGTCGGAGAGCGCTGCGTGCGCGAACAGGATCTGCTTGGGGGCAAAGCGGCTGGGGTTCGCCGCGTCGGTGCCCGGGGTGGTCCGGAAGAAGGTGATCTGGAAGCCGAGGTTGCGACCCTCCTGCGTCTTCAGCAGACCGGTGACATACCACCATTCGGTGCGGAAGGCCGGATGCGCGCCGTGTTCGCGCGGGAAGGTGAAGGAGGCGCCGGGACGGACGACGGGATAGCCGGTCGCGGCCGGCGTCGCGGCGGTCAGCGCCAGCGCTGCAAACGTAAACACGGGGCGCATCACCAGTCCTCCCTGACCATGCGGACCGCATCGGCGGCGATCGCGCGCCGGCCGGCAAGCACCGCGGTACCCGCCGCCGCAACGATCAGCGCAAGTGCTACTCCGCCGACGCTACCCCAGGGTATGCGCGTTGCCATCGTCCAGTTGAACGACTGCGGATTGATCACATGGACAAGCACCTGTGCCATCACCCCACCGAGCGTGATCCCGGCAATGCCGCCGACGAGACCGAGCAACGCCCCCTCGGTCGCCAGCATCGCGACGATCTGCCGCTTTGCGACGCCGATATGGCGGAGCATCCCGAATTCGCGTGTGCGGGCGATCGTCTGCGCGGACATGGTCGCGGCGACGCCGGCCAGCCCGACAAGGATCGCGACCCCCTCGAGCAGATAGGTGACGGCGAAACTGCGATCGAAGAGTTCGAGGGCATAGCGGCGCAGGGTGGCCGGGCGCGCGATCGAGACGAGGCCGGCGAGCGCCGGGGGCGCCGCCGCGGTCAGCGCGCGCTCGACGGTGCGGGGATCCGCGCCGCGGGCAAGCGTGATCGCCGCCTCGGTCCGCGTGCGGTCGCCGGTGGCGCGCGTATAGTCGGTGTCGCGGACGATGATCGCGCCCTGCTGGCGGGCATAGTCGCGCCAGATCCCTGCGACGACGTACCGGCCCGCGATCGGCAACGTGACGCTGTCGCCGACCGACCAGCCATAGAGCCGCGCTGCGGGTTCCGAAATCCAGATCGGCGCGGTGTCGGCGGGGCGGGCGCGTCCGCTTTCGAGGAGTACGAGGCTCGGGTCGGGGCCATCGGTTTCAACCGGACGTGCGATCAGCGAGACGGGTGGCCGGTCCGCCGCGAGCGTCAGCGGGATCTGCCGGCTATACGCGATCGCTGCGATGCCGGGCACTGTGCGCAACCGGGCCTGCGCCGTGGGATCGAGCCCGGTGCCACCCTCGACCCGGAGATAAAGATCGTCCGAAAGGACCTGACCCAGCCATTCATCGACCGCGCCGCGAAAGCTGGTGACCATCACCGCCATCGCGATCATCAGCGCGGTGCTCGCGACGATCCCGCACAGCGCGGTGGCGGCCTGGGCGGGGGCACCGTGGAGGTGGCGGATGGCGAGGTCGACGGGGACGGACCGCCCGGAACCGCGGCTGAGCGGCGCGAGCAGCGTGCGCGCGAGCCAGGGCATGCCGGCGATGCCGCCTGCCAGGATCAGCGCCATGCTCGCAAACCCGAACAGGGGCAGGCCGCCGATCGCCGGGAGCAGCGCCGCGCCACCGCCGAGCAGCATCAGGATGGCGGCGGGGCGGACGGGCATGGGAGTCCGGGGGTCGATCACGTCGCCGGCGTTGCGCAGCGCCGCGGCGGGGGCGGCCCG
>NZ_JPJC01000214.1:6778-8957 GCF_000733135.1 Sphingomonas sp. FUKUSWIS1 | reverse complement strand
CCGGCCCCGACACGAGCTTCCGCCCGCTCACCGACCGGCTCCACTCGATGGGGCTGAAGGCCGGGATCTATTCGGACATCGGCCGCAACAGCTGCGGACAGATCTACACCCCCGATTTCAAGAACCAGCCCGAAGGCAGCGTCGCCGAACGCGAAGTCGGGCTCTACGGCCATGTCGATCAGGACATGAAGACCTATTTCCGCGACTGGAATTTCGATTTCATCACGGTCGATGCCTGCGGTATCCGGGGGCTGCCCGCGGATGCGCCGCGCGTGCGATCGGGCCTGTATCGCGCGCTGCCGCCGCTGGTCGACATGCAGTCGCTCGGCCGGTCCGACGTGGCGGGTATCCGCCGCCTCTACGAAGATGTCGGGGCGGCGATCCGCGCCGAGGCGGCGGGACGTCCCTATGTCTATTCGCTGTGCCTCTGGGGCGCGGGCGACGTGCGGGCCTGGGGCAAGGACGTCGGCAACACCTCGCGCACCAGCGACGACATCCAGCCGCTCTGGCCGCGCATGCTGACCAACATGGACACCGTCACGCACCGCGCGCTCTATGCGCATCCCGGGTCGTGGAACGATGCGGACATGCTGTTCATCGGGTCGGGTGATTTCGATCGCAGCCATCTCGTCGAGGCGCGGGCGCATTTCACGCTCTGGGCAATGCTGAACTCGCCGCTGATCATCGGCTATGACCTGCGCAAGCTGACGCCCGATCTGCTCGCGATCTTCGGCAATGCCGACATCGTCGCGCTGAACCAGGACCCGGCCGGCAACCAGGCGGTGCTCGCCTATGACTCGGACGAGGCGCAGATCCTCGTCAAGACGCTGGCCGACGGCAGCAAGGGCGTCGCGGTCGTCAACCGGACCGCGCAGCCCGCCAAGGCGACGCTGACCGCCGAGCATCTCAAGCTGCGCCCCGATATCGAGGTCCGGTTGCGCGACCTGTGGAGCAAGGCGGACAGCAGCTTCCGCAAGGATATGGCCCTGTCGCTGGCCCCGCACGAGACGCGCGTGTTCCGCGCCGCGGGCACCCGGCGCCTTGCCGACGGGCTCTATCTTTCCGAACAGACCGGACGCGTCAATCCAGCGGTCGACGGGGTGGCGTCGCCCCAGGCCGATCCAACCATCCACCATTCGATCACCCCCTGGATCGGCACGCACGGGCCGGGCGAGCATCCGCAATATGGCGGCTGGGGCGGGGCCGAGGCGGACCGGGCACCCTATGGCAAGCTGTTGCGGATCGCCGGGACGGACTTCGACACGGGGCTCGGCGTGCTCGGCCAGTCGCGTCTCGAGGTGCGCAATGCCGGGTTCACGCGCTTCGCAACGAAGGTCGGCGTCAACGATTCCGGCACCCCCAAGGCAGGCACGGTCACGTTCGAGGTCTGGGGGGACGGGCGCCTGCTCGCGACCTCCCCGGCGATGGCGTTCGGCATGGCCGCCGCGCCGCTGCGCGCGGACATCAAGGGGGTGCGGATCGTCGAACTGGTCGCCCGCAGCAGCATCGCGACCGCGGCGCAGCCCGTCGCTTGGGCGGAGGCGGCGCTGCTGCGATAAACCGCGACCCGCCTTCGCCTATCGTGGCGCGCCGCTAGCCGGTGCCAGTCGCGATAGGCGGAAGCTGTCGATGTCGATCCAGCCGGTGCTGCGGGCGGGCGCGTAGCAGAACAGCGCGAACTGCTCGCCCTGGAACGTGCCGGTCTGCCATGCGAAGGCGAGCGGGAAGTCACCGCCGAGCCCGGTCCAGCGAACACCGTCCGCGCTATAGGCAACCCGGCCCCGGCTCGTCGTGAAATCCATGTCGGTGCGCAGCCACACCGTATCGCCCGGCGGCAGGTCGGTGGTGGCACGGGTTTCGGTCTGCGCCCCCTCGACCCGGTCCGTCGTCACCTCCATCGCGATCCGGGCGCGGCGGTTCGCGTCGCGTGTCACGGTCAGGTTCGCGCTGATCTGCCCCAGCGTGCCGAAACCACAACGATCGCCGGGCGCGAGACGAGCGATATCAAGCTTCACCTCGCCGCGGCTCGCGGGCCCCTGCCCCTTTTGCGTCAGCGTGTTGCGCGCGGACCAGAAGCGTTTCGCCACGGTCGGGCGCAATCGCAGCCAGCCGGGGCGTGCGGCAAGCGACCAGCGGTCCGGGTCGGGATTATGATTCCACTGCCATTGCAGCCCGAGCC
>NZ_JPJC01000214.1:0-6689 GCF_000733135.1 Sphingomonas sp. FUKUSWIS1 | reverse complement strand
CCCGCCGAAATCGTCCGACGTCGCGGGCTCGGCAAAGCGATGGCCCGCGATCGGCTTGGCCGCCTGACGCGGCACGCGGCCTGGCGCGGCGGGCGTCCCCCAGATCGGCCAGTCGTCGCGCCAGAAGACCGGGCTGATATTGGTCATCCGCCCGATCGCGCCGCTATCCTCCATCACGAACCCGAACCAGCGCCCGTCCGGCAGATCGACCAGCGCACCCTGATGCCCACCGGTCGTGTCGTCGATCTGGTCGCGGGTTTCCCACGGCCCGAACAGGCTGCGCGACCGCGATACGGAGAGTGCGAGCCGGGGCGGCAGCGCGTTGAACAGATAATAATAGTCGCCACGCCGCAGCAGCTTCGACCCTTCGGCCCCCTTGATATAATGGATCTTGCGTGATGCCGTGACGTGCGCGAGCGCGCGGTCGAGCGTCAACAGCGTGATCGTCCCGTCGGCGGTGCTCGCGGTGGCGAGATAGGCGCGGCCGTCGGGCTCGATGAACAGGCCGGGATCGAACGCCTGGCGATCGAGCTCGTGGTAGCGCCACGGGCCGCGCACGTCCCTGGCATACCAGATCCGCGTATTCTGCCCGACCGGCGTGTTCGCCAGATAATAGGTGCCCGCGTGATAGCGCAGGCTCGAGGCATAGAGCCCCTTGCGATAGGCGTTGCCGCCGACCAGGTCATATTGCGGCCGACCCTCGAGACGCGCCACCAGATGCGACGTGATCGTCCAGTTCACCAGGTCGCGACTGTGCAGGATCGTGATCCCCGGCGTGTTCGCAAAGGTCGTCGACGCGAAATAATAGTCGCGGCCGACGCGGATGATGTCGGGATCCGGATAGTCCGCATAGAGCACCGGGTTGCGGTAGCTGCCATCGCCCTGATCCGATCGCCAGACCTGCGCCGAGGCCGCGGTCGCGAAGAGCAGGGCTGCGGCGATTGCCGATCCCGCCTTCATTTGCCGAACGCCAGCGCGCGCGCGAAGAACGGCATCATCTGGTCCTGCACGCGTCCCGCGACGCCACTGGTATGATCGCCCGGATAGAGGGCGAAGCGGTTGGCGATGCCGTAGCGGTCGAGCGCCTCGTGGAATTTGACCGCGTCGTCCTTCAATCCGTCGCGGTCGCCCACGTCGATCCCGATCGCGGCATAGCGGCGCAGGTCGCCGGCATATTGGTCGAGCATGGCGAGCGGGGCGTTGGCGGCCCAGCGCGCGGTCACGTCGGGCTGGGGCTGGCCGTCCTTGACCGGCAGGTCGAGATAGAGCGGCGGGGCCTTGGGATTGGGCGACCAGGCGGCGGCGGTCGCGAGTTGCGCCCGTACGCCCCAGGGCAGCGTCGCGCCGTCCGCAGGCGACTTCAGCGCCCGGATCGTGGCCTCGATCGCCGCATCGGGGGTGCCCAGCGCGCGCGTCGACAGGCAGCAGGGGCTCATCATGTAAAGCGCGCCGAAAATATCGGCATGCTTCATCCCGATCCGTGCGGTGCCATAGCCGCCCATCGAATGCCCCGCGAGGCCGCGACTGCGCCGATCCGCGATCGTCCGGTAATGTGCGTCGACATAGGCCACCAGGTCGTGCGCGACGAAGCGCTCGAAATCGCCCACCGTCACTGACCGCGAATAGAAGGAGCCGTTGTGCACCGTCTTGCTGTCGGGCAGCACGACGATCATTTCGCGGACGCCCCTGGCGAACGCCCCCTCGATGGTCTGCGGCACATGGATCTCGCCGATCCATTGCTCCACGCCGATCGAATAGCCGTGCAGCGCATAGACCACGGGATAGCGTTTGCCCGGACTGGTCCGGTAGCCGGGCGGGAGGATGACGATGACCGCGCGGTCGGGACTATTCCCCTCCAGATTGCCGGTGATGGCGGGGGAATGGACGGTGATGCGCTCGACCGTGACGGCCTTCGCGCCTGCCACGACCGCGGGCGCCGGGGTCTTCACCTGCGCGCCCGTACTCCCGATCGATGCCAGCCCCAGCGCCGCACCCAGCAGCCACGTTCCACCACGACTCCGCATCGCATCCCCCATCCATCGTCACTGCCGAACACGTCATGCCCGGCCGGCCGGTCAGCGCAGATCGAGCACCAGCACCGACTTTGCCGGGACGGTCACGCTGAGCGTCCCGCCCGCGATCCGGGCATCGGCAAAGGGCTGCGGGGTCACCGCATCCGGCGAATCGAAGCTGTTATGCGCGTCCATCGTCGGACCGGTGACGATCCGGCCGCTCGCCTGGGTCGCCTGCAACCCCGTCATCGCGACCGAGACCGGCATCGCCCGATTGGGGTCGAGGTTGACCAGCGCGACATGCACCTGCCCCGCCGCGTCACGCACCGCCGACGCGCTGACCGCGGGCACCGCCACCTCGTCCTTGTGATACCAAGGCGAAGTCAGCGTGATCGGCAGCGAGGTCGCGCCCTGCCACGGCTTGTACAGGTCGAACACCCAATAGGTCGGCGTCTTCACCATCCTGGCGCCGTCGGTCAGCAGCATCGCCTGCAGGACGTTCACCATCTGCGCGATCGCCGCCATCTTCACCCGGTCGGCATGGCGCGCGAAGATGTTGATGTTGAGCCCCGCGACGACCGCATCGCGCACCGAATTCTGCTGTTCGAGAAAGCCCGGGTTGCTGCCCGGCGTCGGATCGTACCATGTCCCCCATTCGTCAACCGCAAGCATCACGCGCTTGGCAGGATCATATTTGTCCATGATCGCCGAATGCTTGGTGATGAACTCCTCCATCTGCAGCGTGTGCGCCATGGTGCTTGCCCATTCGCGCTCGGCAAAGCCCAGCGCCGGCCCCTTGTCGGCCCAGTTCTTGTCGCGCGGACGCGTGTAATAATGCAGCGCGAGCCCGTCGATATTCTTGCCGGCGATGCGCATCATCGCCTCGGTCCATTCATAGTTGGAATCGCTCGGGCCGCTCGCGATCTTGAGCATCGGGCCGTTCGCGGACTTGGCGAACTGGGCATAGCGGTTGGTCAGATCGGCGGCATATTCCGCACGCATGTTGCCGCCACAGCCCCATAGTTCGTTGCCGATGCCGAGATACTGGATCTTCCACGGCGCGGCGTGGCCGTTGCGCTCGCGCTCCTTCGCCAGCACCGTGGTACCCTGCGGCGCGGTCATGTATTCGACCCATTGCGCGGTCTCGGCGGGCGGTGCGCTGCCGACATTGGCCGAGACATAGGTGCTGCCGCCCAGCCGGTCCATCAGCCCGAAATATTCGTGCGTGCCGAAACTGTTATCCTCGTTGACGCCGCCCCAGTTGGTATTGACCTTGGTCGGCCGCGCCTTGGTCGCGCCGATCCCGTCACGCCAGTGATATTCGTCGGCAAAACAGCCGCCCGGCCAGCGCACCATCGGCACGTTGATCGCCTTCATCGCCGCGAGCACGTCGCGCCGGTAGCCGCCGTCATTGGGGATTCGCGAATTCTTGCCGACCCAGATGCCGCCATAGATGCCATGACCGAGATGCTCGGCGAACTGCCCGAACACGTCGCGGTGGATCTGCGGGCCGGGCTTGTCGGCCTGCAAGGTCGCACTGGCCGTCTCCGCCGACAGGGTCTGCGCTGCGGCGCCGCCGGACAGCGCCGTGCCCGCAAGGATCAGCGGCGCGAGCAACGACGCTGCGGTCATGCGTCCCATGCTACGAGGGCGGATGGCGCACGACCGTGCGAGGCGAGGACTGATCCGGTTCATGCTCTCCCTTTCGGCCCCTTGGCGAGGCCCCGTCTTTTGAAGTTAATAGTAGGAGTAGTCGACTCTACGCGTCCGTCAACCGCGGTTGGTGACCGATGGCCGTGTCAGGGTCGCTTGAACGTCCACCGTCCCGCCGGGCTTGCCGGATCGAATGCCGCAAGGGTCGGCGTGCTCGCACCGATCGCGACCAGCGCGAGATCCCGCCCGTCCCCGGGCACGACCTTCGGTTTGATCCGGTAACTGCCGTCGGTGAGCTGATCGATCTGCCATAGGGGCTCGGCGCCTGCGGTGGCGGCGGTGATCGTCTCGACCTCCCCGTTCGGGGTGGCGGCAAGCATGCGCGACGTGCCTGCGATCGCGATCCGGTAATAGGGGGCGCCGAAATAGCCCCCCGCCGCGGGCACCGGCGTGATCGTCCACAACTGATGCGGGCGCACCAGATAGTCCGCCAGATCCACCCGGATCCGCCCGCGTGGCCAGTCGGCAGAATCCTGTGCCAGCGTCTGGTCGGGAATCGGCCCGACCGGATCGGTCGCGGCCGCCATGAAACTGCGGCGAACGTCGAACGGAATGCGGACGATATCGGTCGCCAGACTCAAGGCATAGCCGCTGCGCTCGGAGGCGATCTCATAGGTGCCCGGCGCCACCGTCTCGCCCACGACCGGCCAGCCGTCGGTCCACCGCAGGGGTTCGATCGCAAGGACACTCCGGCCGCTGCGATCCATGTCGGCCTCATAATGGAGCGACAGCTTCTCGACCCCGCCGGCGAGCGCGATCCGTCCGAAATGCCCCGGTCCGATGCGGCGACCGCGCGCGCTGACGACCATCTTGCCGCCGCCCCGCAGCAGCGGGATCCCCATATGGTCGAGATAGGGGCCAAGCGGGCTGCGCGCCCGGCCTGCGCGAATGTGATAGGTCGAATTGGGCCCGTCGCAGCACGTGCCGTGCGTGCCCAGCAGATAGTAATAGCCGTCGCGATACAGCATCGCGGTGGCCTCCATGTCGATCGCCACGTCGACGGGCACGTTGCCCGCCATGCGCAGTCCCGTCTTCGGGTCGAGTTCGATCATCCGGATCGGGCCGAAATAGGTGCCGTAGGTCAGCCACAACCGACCCTCGGCGTAGAGAAACGCAGGATCGATCGCATCCGCGGTCTCGACCCCGTCACTCGACGCGACGACGCCGATGTCGTGGAACTTGAAGCGCGGCGATGCCGGATCGAGCGACAGCGTCCACATCATCTTGACCTGGCTGGCATGGCCGCCCCCCATGCCCCCGCCGCCGACCGCATAGGCGACGTAATAGCGGTCGCCGATCCTGATGACGTCGGGCGCCACCCCGCCGCCCGGCCGCTCGGGGCCGCCATGCCAGGTCCAGCCGTCTTCGGACACCAGCCCGCCGCCGCGGGTGCCGAACGTGTAGTATTTCCCGTCCGACAGCGTGACGGTCGAGGGATCGTGAATGAAGGGTTCGCCCGCCAATTGCGCGGCGGCGGGCGCTGCGCCCGCAAACCCGAGGCACACCGCGATCAGTCCGCACCGCATCCGGAGACCTCGCTGTTGCCGAACCGCGGTATCGCGACGGGGGCTATCGAACATGGGTCGTCAGATCGGTGATCGGGCGGCCGGCTTCGTCGACGAAGCGGACGCAGAAGCTGCTCAGCCCGGGGCCGTTGATCACCGCGCCGCGGATGACGTTGCGTCCCTTGCGCAGCGTCAGGCGATCCGACAGCACGTCGTCCATCACCATGCGACGGTCGTTGAACAGCCCGACCGCCTCGGTGCCGTTCAGCCACCAGATCGATGCCGCGTTCGAACCGACCGCCAGGCGGACGTTGCGCTGCTCGCGGGGGCTGTCGACGATCGTCACCGCCCAGAATATCACGCCATAGGTCGGCGCCCCCAGTGCCTTGGCGAAGTCGAACAGCTTGACGTCGAACCCTTTCGAATCAAGTGCATGCCAGCGCAGTGGCGCGGCGGCCTTTTCAACCTGCCCGTCCCTCGGGATTGCGGCCGGCGACCCCGGCTGGGATGCGGTCAGGGCCTGCCGGACATAGGTGGCGGTAAAGCCGGTGTTCGTGCGATTGGGTTTGGCGATCGGTTCGAGCAACAACCAGCGGCGCAGAAAGCCGTCGCGGTCGGGCGTCGTCGTCGCCTCCGACACCGCCGTGAAATAGGGCGCTAGCTCGGGCGGTATCGGTCTGGCCGCAGTCTGGGGATCCGCCACGGCGGTGATTGCGTTCGAACCCGGCGTCGCCAAAGGCTGCGCCGCCGTGCCGGGCGACAGGCCTGCCAGCAACAGCATGCATGACCAGTGCACAAGCGATCCCCGCGGTGCACGACTTCGATCGGTGATGAGCCCCGTCATCTCTCTCCCTCCGCCACGGCATCGGGTCGATCCACCGGCGCCTTCGCCCGATGCCTGCCCTGCTCGTAAGGCGCGAACGTAAGTCGATACCGCTATCATGTCCAGCCGCGTATCGGCTGGCATTCCAGGTCCTGATCACATGGTAGCGCCGCCGAAAGTTAGCGCTATAGTCGGAGTAAGAATGACCGGTCAGCGATCGGCGACATTGGGACTTGGGAGAGGGTATATGACGGGAACGGCTTGGTTTTGCCTGCTGGGGACACTGGTTTCGACCGCGATACCCGGGGTCGCGCGCGCGCTGCCGCGCGATGCCGCAGCCCCGCAGGATGCCACCGCACGACCACGCATCGCCCCTGCCCGCACAGGTCGGGCCGCGCGCCCGGACGCGGTTGCACCGACGCTTGGCGAGGCGGGCTATTACGAGGCACCGGCCGTCAACGTGCTGGTCTTCTCGAACTGGTATGACGGGCTGTTCGCCGATTCGAAGATCAGCGGCGTCGAGATCATCCAGCAGGGCGAACGGATCGCGACCAATGGCGACGTGCGCCTGTCCGCCACGCCGGGGCAATGGGATGCGACCGCGCGATTCGTCGACCGGCAGGTCGATCGCGCGGC
>NZ_JPJC01000213.1:0-1101 GCF_000733135.1 Sphingomonas sp. FUKUSWIS1 | reverse complement strand
GCTCGGCTGCGTGATGGTGCTCAAAAGTGTCGTGCCGAACCTGAGCGGGATGGAGGCGGTGGTCGTCGGCCGGTCGAACATCGTCGGCAAGCCGATGGCGCAATTGCTGTTGCGCGAGAGCTGCACGGTGACCGTGGTGCACAGCCGGACGCGCGACGTGCGCGCGCATGTCGGCGCCGCGGACATCGTCGTCGCCGCGGTCGGGATCCCCGAGATGATCAAGGGCGACTGGCTGAAGCCCGGCGCGACCGTGATCGACGTCGGCATCAACCGCACCGAGGCCGGGCTGGTCGGCGATGTCGATTTCGCGAGCGCGGTCGGGGTCGCGGGCGCGATCACGCCGGTGCCGGGCGGCGTCGGGCCGATGACGATCGCGTGCCTGTTGCGCAATACTCTGGTGTCCGCCGGGCGACGCGAAGGCGTGGCGATCGACGAGGCGGCGCTCGACCGGGCCGGCGCATGATCGAGCTTTATATCTCGTCGCTGATCACCTTCTTCGTGGTGATCGATCCGCCGGGCTGCGCGCCGATCTATGCCGGGCTGTCGGCGAGCGCGTCGGCGGCGCAGAAGCGCGCGATGGCGTTCCGCGCGGTCGGCGTGTCGGCGGCGATCCTGTTCGTGTTCGCACTGTTCGGCGAGGCGTTGCTCAAAGGATTGGGGATCAGCCTGGCGAGCTTCCGGATCGCGGGCGGGATCATGCTGTTCCTGATCGCGCTCGAGATGGTGTTCGAGAAGCGCACCGAACGCCGCGAGGACCGCGCCGCCAAGGTCGCGAGCGATCCCGAAGCCGACGACGTGTCGATCTTCCCGATGGCGATGCCGATGATCGCGGGGCCGGGTTCGATCGCGTCGGTGATGCTGCTGATGAGCCGCAACAGCGGGATCGAGCGCTCGGCAGTGGTGCTGGCGGCGATGGTGACGATCCTGTTGCTGACGCTGGTCGCGCTGCTCGCGGCGGGGCCGATCATGCGGATCCTGGGCGCGAAGATCGAGGCGGTGATCACGCGGCTGCTCGGCGTGCTGCTGGCGGCGCTGGCGGTGCAGTTCGTGCTGGATGGGTTGTCGGTGGTGTTGCGGTAGGTTGGGGTCGGCGTGCGCGGT
>NZ_JPJC01000212.1:60042-68545 GCF_000733135.1 Sphingomonas sp. FUKUSWIS1 | reverse complement strand
GCGGGGGCGGACTGTGCGCCGCATGCCGTGGCGGCAAAGCTGCTGGCTGTCAGCGCCAGCGTGAGCAGGGTCTTGCGCATCGCGTATCTCCGGTCGGACGGGGCTGATCCCCATCGAATGTCCCGGTTATGACGGTCGGCTGTCGCGACGCTTTGTCAGGTGACGGATAAACTGTCGCAATCTGTATCGTGCACGTCACATCCGCGCGCGGCCGACCTGACGTGGCGGTCAGGCGAAGATCGCGACGCTCTGCATCTGTTCGGCGATCGGCAGGCCTTCCGCGTTCCAGATCGCCATCGACTGGCTCGAACTGCCGTCGCGGACATAGTCGGTCGTCGCGCGCAGCAGCCACCAGCCATCGCGTGTCACTGGTTGCGGGCCGAGGATGTTGAGCAGCCAGGTCATCGAGCTGAGCGGTGCCGGCCCGCCGAGCAGCTTGAGCGCGGAGGGTGGAAGGCAGTCCGCGACCGCGATCAGTTCGACCATCGGATCGAGCCCGTCGCGCTCCGCCAGCCGGACCCAGCGCAGCCATTCGGCGGGGCCGACGCTGTCGTCGCGGCGGTCGAGCAGATCGAAATTGCGCGAGAAGGCGACCGCGCTGTGTCCGCGATAGGTCGCGGTGTCGGCGTCGGGTACCGCGAAGGCGGGCGCGGTGCCGGTGTGGTGGTCGACGCGCGAGGCGATCGGCCCCATGAAGACGAAGGTCGCGCGCAGCCCGAGCCCCGCCGCGCTCTCGACGTCCGCCTGGACGAACGCGGCATTGCGGCCGCGTCGCAATCGAGTTGCGCGGATCGTTATGTCGCCCGAGAGCGGGCCGATGAACGCGACCTGCGCCGAGCGGAGCGGTGGCAGATCGGTGTCCGACATTTGCGCCGCATGCAGCGCGAGCGCGGCCGAGAACCCGCCATAGGCGGTGCGGCCCTGCAGCCAATTGTCCGGCACGGTCCCGCGCCAGCCGCCCTCGATCGGCTGCAGCGCCTCGATCGCCTGTCGCAGACTGGTCATGCCGCCGTCCCCGTCAGGGAATCGCGCAGCTCGCGTTTGAGCACCTTGCCGATCGCGCTGCGGGGGAGTTCGCTCACCGGATGGATGCCCGACAGGCGCTGGGTCTTGCCGAGCTGCGCGTTGGTCCACGCCAGGATTTCCGCCGGGTTCGCCGCTGGGGAGCGAGGGACGATGACAGCGACCGGCGTCTCGCCCCACGCCTCGGACGGCATGCCGATGACCGCGCAATCGGCGACGTCGGGATGCTGCCCAAGCACCGCCTCGAGGTCGGAGGGGTAGATGTTGAACCCGCCCGAGATGATCAGGTCCTTCTTGCGGTCCATCAAGATAAGAAAGCCGTCTTCGTCGAACCGACCGACATCGCCGTGGCGGATATAGCGGTTGCCCTCGGCATCATGCCACTCGGCGTCGCGCGTCGCGTCGCTACGGCCGTGATAGCCGTTCATCATCGCGGGCGAGCGGCCGACGACCTCGCCCATTTCACCCGGCGGTACCTCGACACCGTCATCGTCGATCAGGCGGATCTCGTGCCCCGGCATCGGCTGACCCACGCTATGCAACTTGGTCGGATGCGCGGTCGCGTTGAGCGCGCAGCTCGCTCCGCCTTCGGTCATGCCGTAGAACTCGACGAGCAGCCCCGGCCAGCGCGCGACCACGTCGGCCTTCAGCGCGGCGGAGAAGGGCGCGCTGGTACTCGTCTTGAAACGGAAGGCCGAGAGGTCGAATGCGTCGAAATCGGGGAGCGCCATGATCCGCTGATACTGGACCGGAACGAGCATCGTGTGCGTTGCGCGGTATCGCTCGGCGAGCGTCAGATAGCCGCGCGCGTCGAACTTGCCCATCAGCACGACGCTGCCGCCCCAGCCGAGCGTCGGCAGGATGCTGACGAGCGTGGTGTTCGAATAGAGCGGCGTCGCGATCATTGTGACCGCAGTGTCGAACCCCGCGGCGCTGTTGCGCGCGATATGCGCCCAGCGCATCGCATGGCTCTGGACGATCCCCTTGGGCGTGCCGGTCGTGCCCGACGAGTAGATGATGTTGAACGCATCGCCAGGCGCGATCGCCACGGGCGTGGGGTGTGCACCATCGGGCGCGAGCCAGCGCTCCAACAGCTTGGCGTCGCCGGACCCCTCGGGCGGCAGGTCGGCGTCCGACAGGAGCAGGATGCGCGCGGTGATGCGTTCGCCCGCCAGAGCCTGCGCCATGGCCTCGTCGAGAACGACGATCGGCGCGCCGCTGTCCGCGATCATTGCCGCGATCGCCGCTGGAGTCGCCGACGGCGCGATTGGCGTCGCGACACAGCGGGCCCGTACCGCGCCAAGGAAAACAGAAAGATAGCTGGTCGACGGCGCGGCGACGATCGCGATTGCCTGTCCCGCGGCGATGCCGTCGCGTTGCAGCGCCGCCGCGACGCGGTCCATCGTCCGGTCGAGCGTTGCATAGTCGATACTGCCCTGCGAATCCGCGATGGCGGTCGATGACCCGCGTTCCCGAGCGTGTGCGCGGATCAGATCCGGCAGGGTCGCGAAGTCGGTAGCGAGCAAATCGGAGGCGATCGTCATATCCGCGTGGCTAGGCGAAGTGCGCGTCGAATGCCATACGCGATATTCGAAAAGTCGACTCGCAAAAGGATCCGCCATGTTGTTCTACGACAGTGCCTCGCCGGCGCCCAACCCGCGCCGCGTCCGGATCTTCCTCGCCGAAAAGCAGGTGCGCATCCCGATGGTGCAGGTGTCGATACCCAAGGCGGAGCACAAGGCGGCGCCGTTCCTCGCGGTGAACCCCTATGGCCAGACGCCCGCGCTGGCGTTCGACGATGGTCGCGTGCTGACCGAGAGCGTCGCGATCTGTCGATATTTCGAGGCGCTGCATCCGGAGCCCCCGCTGTTCGGGCACGGCGCGCACAATATCGCCGAGGTGGACATGTGGACGCGGCGGGTCGAATTGCGGCTGATGACGCCGCTGTCGCTGGTGTGGCAGCATACGCATCCCTGGACGGCGCGGATCGTGAAGCCGCAATATACCGAATTCGGCGAAACCCAGCGGCCGCGTGTCCGGTCGGGCATGGCCGAGTTCGACGCTGCGGTGGCGGGCATCGAATGGCTCGACGGGGTGCGCTATACCATTGCCGACATCGTCCTGCTGACGACGATCGATTTCGCTGCGTTCGTCGGCATTCCCATCCCGGACGAGCTGGGGCATCTCAGGGCCTGGCACGACCGTGCGTCGGCCCGTCCAAGCGCACAGGCCTAGCGCCGCTGGCGTCCCGGGTCCTGGCCCCGGCCTCGTGCTCCGGACCGGCCGGATGCGGGCGCAGGGCGGTCCGGCAGCGATCCCCGACTTTAGTCCGGCATCCGCGACGGCGCCCGAACTTCCCTTTGCATCCCCCGGCGAATCATGCCAATAGCTGCCCATACCTGATGTTCAGTTTCGGAAAGAGACGGACCTAGGGTGGTTGAGCCTTGAAGCACTCTCGCAGTGCTCGGTATCGACAGGCAGGCAGTCCATCAGGTCGCCGCCTTGACGAGTTTGGAGAGGGGATAAGGCGGAAGGACGGCAAGGCCGTACCTTCCGCCGTCCTTCCTGAAACCCCAGCATCAGCGAGCATTGTGCGACCCGGCCTGACGCCGCATGCGCTGTTCCGTTTTGCGTCATTTCTGGCGTCACCTGACTTCGGCGCTTGAAGGCCGGCGGCGGCTGGTATCCTTAGGGTCGGACCGCTGCGGCAAAGGCCCTCTCCCCGGGGCCACATTATCGCAAGATCGAAAAATGGTTCTGGCCGATCCGGAACTGGCGAAAGCTGTCTACATGACAGTATTGGCAGGGATTAGTAGCAATATGCTACGATTTTCCCGCTTGACGCGTAAGGCGTAGAAGAATCTATTCGATGATGCGGTACGGGCCAAAGTGCTTCGGCCGAACAGGGGAGAGTGATGTGGCCAAGCAGCGCTATTTCGTCGCGTCCGCGTTTTTCGTCATTGCATGGGCCCTTGCCGTTCCGGCGGCAGCGCAGATCGGGGGTGATCCACAACCATTGGGAACGACGGGAGCAGGGCAGGTTACAGCGAACCCCGCGCAGTCTGCCGCCGCCCAGTCAGAGAATGCCGACATCATCGTCACCGGCTCGCTGATCCGCGGGTCGTCCGAGGATGCCGCCGCACCCGTCGACGTGATTTCGGGTGACGAACTCGCGAAGCAGGGCGCGCCGACAGCGGTCGAACTGCTCAAGAACCTGCCGACCTCGAACGGCGTGACCGGGGATGCGAACCAGTTCGACAGCCGCAGTCAGGGCAATGAAGGCGTCGCGTCGGTCAATCTGCGCGGGCTGGGGCCGCAACGTACGCTGGTGCTGCTCAACGGCAAGCGGCTGGTGCCGGTCGGCGGCGGTATTCCCATCGTCGACATCAACCTGATCCCCTCGGCCGCGATCGGCCGTGTCGAGGTGCTCAAGGACGGCGCCGCCGCCACCTATGGTTCGGACGCGATCGCGGGCGTGGTCAATTTCATCACGCGTACCGATCAGCAAGGCTTCCTGGTCTCGAGCGACTA
The DNA here is from genome assembly GCF_000733135.1 of Sphingomonas sp. FUKUSWIS1. NCBI lineage: Bacteria > Pseudomonadati > Pseudomonadota > Alphaproteobacteria > Sphingomonadales > Sphingomonadaceae > Sphingomonas > Sphingomonas sp. FUKUSWIS1. The sequence goes on along the minus strand of NZ_JPJC01000212.1, from coordinate 63,991 downwards.
CCGTTATATCGACGGGTCGAAGGGCGATTACGGCACGGCCATGAGCTATGGTCACAGCGGCAACGGCGTGCGGATGCTGGCGTCGTTCGGCTATCAGCATCGGTCGGAGCTCCGTACGACCGATCGGGACTTCACCATCCAGCCCTATGCCAACAATCCCCAGGGCGGCTGGACCGGCGGCGGCAACCCCGGCAACCTCGATTTCAACGCGACCGTTCCTTTCCTCGACCCGGTCAGCGGGCGTCTGTTCACCGGTTATGGCGCGAACGGCGTGTCGAACGGGGTGAATTTCGTTCGCGATCTGGGGTGTGAATCGCTTGGCGGATTCCGAAGCGTCGCGGGCTCGACGACACCGACGCCGACCGCGGTCGGGACGATCGCGGTGCCGACCGATCGATGCTTCAACAATTACGGCCAGTTCGGCAATCTCGTCGAGCCGGAGGACCGGTATCAGGCCTATGCCGAGGTCGCGATCGACCTCACCAGTTCGCTGCAATTCACCGCGACCGCGCTCTATGGAGCGACATCGACGCGGATCACGACGTCGCCGACCTATCTGCCGACGCTGCCGCCATCGGCGAATGCGGCGGGCGGCGGCGCGGGCTTCTTCCAGGTGCCGACCTATGCGCCGGCACTACGCGACTATTGCCAGGTCTATGGTACGGCGGCGGGCTGCCTGACCGCAAACGGCACGCCGCTCGCACCCGCGCTCGCCTTCCCCGTGCTCTTCCGTCCGGCACTGCTCGGTGGCAATCCGGTCATGCGGGGCGGGGACAATGACCGTGGATCGGCATTTTCCAAGCGCCAGTCCGAGGAAATGCGCTTTACCGCGGACCTGTCATGGGAGGTCACCGATCGGATCAACCTGACCGCGAGCGGGACCTATTCGCAATATGTCCGCGAGAATGAGGGGACCGACACGTTCGGTGACCTGCTGCAGAACGCGATCGCGGGTTTTGGTGGCCCCAATTGCGCCTATGCGACCACCGCGTCGCGCGCCGGGCTGACCGCCGCGCAGGTCGCTTCGCTTGCCGGAATGAATGGCTGCACCTTCTTCAACCCGTTCTCGACCGCGGTGGCGGCCAATCCGGTCACGGGTCAGGTGAACCCCAATTATGCCGGGTCGCGCGGCACCAACGGGCTCAGCACCGTGCCCGGTGCGGGGTTGGTCAACGACATTGCGACGGTCGACAATTTCTTCCGGACGACGCGGACCGTCTACAACACGCAATTGTTCGTCGGCGACCTCGTGCTCGGTGGGCGGACCGGGCTGCGACTGCCCGGCGGCGATGTCGGCTTTGCGATCGGCGGCCAGTATCGGCGCAATTATTATGCCGTGAACTATAATGCCGACAGCAATCTGGCGGTCAATCCCTGCCCGGGGACACCGCTCAATCCGCGCGCGACCTGTACGCCGCAGACGGGTGCGCTGGGCTTCCTCGGCACCAACCGGAACGCGTCCTCGGTGGGCGACGTGAAGGCGCTGTTCGCCGAGCTGCAATTGCCGATCCTCGAGGCGATCAATGCGCAGCTGTCCGCGCGGTACGAGGATTATGGTGGCAATGTCGGGTCGACCTTCAATCCGCAAGGGCGCTTGCGAATCCAGGTGGCGCCGTGGCTGGCGCTGCGCGGCGGGGCCGGGACGACGTTCCGCGGACCGCCCGCGCAGCAGCTCGAAGGCAATCTGACCGCGCTGCAGATCATCGGCACCTCGTTCCGCGCGGTCGACATCAACGGCAATCCGGATCTCGAGCCTGAAAAGGCGACGACCTATAGCGGCGGCGTGATCCTCGACGCGGGCGGGTTCAATGCGAGCGTCGATTATTTCCGCTACGACCTGAAGGGCCCGATCGAGCAGGAGCCGACACAGGGCATCGTCAACGCATTGTTCGGTGCGAGCGGCGCGGCGAATTGCGGCAATGCCGCTTTTGCCGCGCTCCAGCAGCGCTTCACCTTCACCGGTGCGGGCTGCGGCGTCGGCAATGTCCAGCGGTTGCGCACCGTCTATGTCAACAGCGCCAATGTCACGACCTCCGGTCTCGACGTCCAGGCAAGCTTCCGCGGCGAGCTCGGGCTGGCGACCGTCACGGTGGGCGCGACCGGCACCTATGTCATCGACTACAAGACCAAGGACGTGACGGTGGAGGGGATCGTCGTGCAGCCCGCATTCGACGGTGTCGGGCTGCTCAACTACCAGACGACCGCCTATCCGGTGCCCGAAATCAAGGGCAACTGGTATGTGCAGGGTGACTACGACGTCGCCAGCCTGCGCGTGCAGTTCAACTATATCGATGGCTATACCGATCAGCGCGGCGCGGCAATCTTCGGGCCGAACTTCGGTGCGCTGGCGGGTGGATCGGTGACGGGCGGCAAGGAGATCGGCGCGTTCAAGACGATGGACGCCACGCTGAGGATCGCGTTGCCGACCGGATCGACGGTGTCGCTGTCCGCGCTTAACATCTTCGACCGCGCACCGCCCTTCGCACGGCTGGATCAGAATTACGATCCGTTCACCGCCTCGCCGCTCGGGTTCACCGCAAAACTCGGTTTGTCGCAAAAATTCTGATTGCTCTCGGCGCTGGCCTTGCTTTCCATGATTGGGTACGGTCCCAACAGGGTCGCAAGGCCAGCAACGATACGAGAGGATGACCATGGCGACAGCGTTGAAGACGCATTCCGACATCGCCGATTCCCTGGCCATGAAGCGCCGCGGCCTGACGCTCACCCTGCTCACGCTCACCTATTTCTTCAGTTATATGGATCGGCAGATCCTCGCGATCCTGCTCGAACGCATCAAGGCGGACCTGGTGCTGACCGACACGCAGCTCGGGCTGCTCTCGGGACTGGTGTTCGCGATCTTCTACGCCACGCTCGGCATCCCGGTGGCGCGACTGGCGGACCGGACGAGCCGTCGCAACATCATCGCGGTGAGCCTGACGATCTGGAGCGCGATGACCGCGATGTGCGGTCTGGCGCAAAACTTCACGCAACTCATGCTGTTCCGCATCGGCGTCGGGATCGGTGAGGCCGGATCCAGCCCGCCCAGCCATTCGATCATTGCCGATCTCTATCCACCCGAAAAACGCGCGGGTGCGATGGCGGTCTATTCGCTCGGCGTGGTGCTGGGGGCGGGCTTCGGGACGCTGATCGGCGGCGTCGTTGCGCACAGCTATGGCTGGCGGGTGGCGATGATGACCGTCGGACTGCCCGGTATCGCGCTGGCGGTGCTCGTCCGGCTGTTCATGGTCGAGCCGCGTCGCGGCCTGTCCGACGCCGGCCCGGTCGCCGCGCCGGCGCCGATGCCGAGCGTCGCGCAGGGCTTTGCCTCGATGTGGGCGAGCGCGCCCGCGCGGCATCTCGTCGTCGGCGTGACCCTGACCTCGATGATCGGGTACGCGCTGACGGGGTGGGGGCCGAGCTTCATGCAGCGATCGCTGGGTATCTCGATGCTCGACGTATCGCGCTATATCGCGCTGCCGGGTGCCCTGTTCGGGGCAATCTCGGCGCTCGCCGGCGGCAAGATCGCCGATGTGCTCGCCAAGCGCCACGGCCTTCACGTGCAGAGCTGGGTCGTGCTCGTCATGAAGGGGCTGTCGCTGCCCTTCGCGCTGGCCTTCTACCTGATCGACGTGCCGGCAATCGCGATCGGCAGCTATTTCGTCTACCTGATCTTCGCCAATTCCTACCTGGGGCCGAGTTTCGCACTGATCCAGCATCTCGCGCCGCTGAAGACCCGTGCGATGTGGGCGGCGATCACGTTGCTGGTCATCAACCTCGTCGGCCTCGGCCTTGGTCCGACGATGGTCGGGTGGCTGAGCGACCTCTTGAAGCCGACCTTTGGCGAGGAGTCACTACGCTATGCGCTGGTCATCATCGTGATGATGACGCCCTGGGCGCTCTATCATTATTGGCGTGCGGGCGTGCTGCTCAAGCGCGCCGAGGATCAGGC
>NZ_JPJC01000212.1:56648-59940 GCF_000733135.1 Sphingomonas sp. FUKUSWIS1 | reverse complement strand
GGGCGGGGAGCGGCGCGGCAGTCAGCCTGTGCCGGTCCCCGCCGATCCTCTGCCGATCAATCGTCGAACAGGCCGTACATCAGCGTCGAGGCATACATCGCCACAGCCCGCTCGCGCGGCATGGTCGACGCCCATTTGCGCATGTCGAAGGCGGCATTCTGGACCGCCATCAGCGCCTGCGCGGCGATCAGCGCATCGACCGCGCGGATCGAGCCCTCGCCGATCCCGTCCATCATCATCCCCGCATAGCGCCGCGCGATCCCGTTCGACCGCTCGACCATCGCGTCGCGGACGCTCGGCGGCAGGCCGCTGAGCGCCGTCGTGCGGAGCAGCGGACCGCGTTCGGCGAACTGGACGTCGAGCAAAGTCGCGACGGTGCTCGACAGCTTGTGCCAATAGCTGCCGCCCTCGGCCTCACCGCGTCCCTGCGCATCGGCGATCGTGTCGAAGCTGCGGCGATAGCAGGCGATGACCAGATCGTCCTTGGCATCGAGATGGTGATAGAAGCTGCCCTTGGTGACGTTCAGTTCGGACGCGATCTTCTGCACCGATGCGCCGCGATAGCCGAGTTCGTTGATCAGCCGCGTCGCCGCCAGCAGGAAAGCCTCGCGCCCCGGCTCGGCATCGTCATGGCTGAGGTCGAGCAGCGTCGGTGCCCAGCGCGCACCGGGTCCTGCGATGCCGTGCGCGAACACGTCCATCAGTCGCGCCTCGACACGGGCATATTGGTCGGGCTCGTATCGCGTCAGCCAGATCGGCAACCAGAAGGTATTCTCGAGCAGGACGTGGGCGCGCGCGCTCTGAATGTCGGTCTGCGCGCGGCCGGTCGACGGGCCCCAGAGGAGGCGGGTGCGGCGGAAAACCTCGCGCCAGCCGTTCATCAGCCGGCTGCGGATCGGATCTTCGGTGGCGCGCAGATCAGACAGGACCGCGAACGCCTTTTCCTCGCCGCGGTGGATCCGGCCGAGCCGCGCCATGTTGAGCGCAAGATAGCGGGCGACGCGCGCCTGCGGGGTTGGCTCGACCATCGCCTCGTCGAGCATCCGCAGCAGATAATCGAGCGTGTTCTCGAACGCGGCGGCGGCAAGGTCTTCCTTGCGCTTGAAGTAATAGGTAACGCTCGTCGTGTTGAGCCCGACCCGCCGCGCGACGTCCGCGAAGGTCATGCCCTTGGCGCTTTGCTCGTTGATCGCCTCTGCGGCTGCGGCGAGGATGGCGTCACGCTTGGCACGGAAGCGCTTCGTGCCCTGTTCGCCGTCTTCGATCGCCTCTGCCGGAACCTTCATCAAAATACTCTAACAGCTTCGATTTGAAGTTACAGTGCTTTTTAGGCGCTTTCGTGGCCGAGCGGAAAACCGGCTTTCGGCGCGCTCCGGGATGCTTTACCGAATACGCGGTATGGTCTAATCGACCGCCAGACCGTGGACCGATGGAGAGCCCGCATGGATTTCAGCTTCAGCGACCGAGAGACCTATTTCCGAGATCGCGTGCGCGACTTCATCGATCAGAATATCCGCCCGCGTCAGGCCGATTACGACGCGCAGGCCCACCATGGCGAGCGCTGGAAGGTGATTCCGGTGATCGAGGAGATGAAGGAAAAGGCCAAGGCCGCTGGGCTGTGGAATTTCTTCATGCCCCCCCATTCCGGGCAGACTCACGTCGATGACAGCTTCGTGTTCGAGGGGACGCAGCTGACCAATCTTGAATATGCGTTATGCGCCGAGGAGATGGGCAAGGTCAGCTGGGCGAGCGAATGTTTCAACTGCTCGGCGCCCGATACAGGCAATATGGAGGTATTCCACCGCTATGGCACGCGCGAGCAGAAGGAGGCGTGGCTCGGCCCGCTGATGCGCGGTGAGGTCCGGTCCGCCTTTTTGATGACCGAGCCTGCGGTGGCGTCGTCGGATGCGACCAATATCGAGACGTCGATGGTCCGCGACGGCGATCATTATGTGATCAACGGGACGAAATGGTGGTCGTCGGGGGTCGGCGATCCGCGCTGCAAGATCGCGATCGTCATGGGCAAGACGAGCTTCGAGGGATCGCGGCATCAGCAGCAGAGCCAGATCCTGGTGCCGATGGACACGCCCGGCGTGACGATCAAGCGGATGCTGTCCGTCTATGGCTATGACCACGCGCCGCACGGGCATGGCGAGGTCGTGCTCGAGAATGTCCGCGTGCCGGTCGAGAACGTGCTGCTGGGCGAAGGGCGCGGGTTCGAGATCGCGCAGGGGCGGCTCGGGCCGGGCCGCATCCACCATTGCATGCGGACGATCGGCGTCGCGGAGACCGCGATCGAGGCGATGGCGAAGCGGCTGCTGAGCCGTGTCGCGTTCGGCAAGCGGATCGCCGACTTCTCGGTCTGGGAGGAGCGGATCGCGACCGCGCGGATCGATATCGAGATGACGCGGCTGCTGTGCCTGAAGGCCGCGGACATGATGGACAAGGCCGGCAACAAATCCGCGCAGATCGAGATCTCGATGATCAAGGTCGCCGCGCCGAACATGGCGCTGAGGATCCTCGACGATGCAATCCAGGCGCATGGCGGCGGCGGCGTGTCGGACGATTTCCGGCTTGCGCACGACTGGGCGGCAATGCGGACGCTGCGCTTCGCCGATGGTCCCGACGAGGTCCACAACCGGTCGATCGCACGCAACGAGTTCGGCAAATACGGTGATTTTCGCAAAGGCGGCGTGTCGAGCGGGGATGTCGGCGTGAGCCGCTGACCCTGTCCCGTTCGTCCTGAGCGCAGTCGAAGGACATGCCCCGAACGAGCCAGTCCTTCGACTTCGCTCAGGACGAACGGCATTTTTGATTGCGCGCCCGCCAAATCTGGAGCCAGACCACCCATGAAAGCCGCAGTCCTTTTCGAAGCGAATACGCCGCTCAGCATCGAGGACGTCACCGTCTCGAAGCCGGGTCCGCGCGAGGTGTTGATCCGTACCGTCGCGGTCGGGGTGTGTCGCTCCGACCTGCACTTCGTCGACGGCGCCTATCCGCATGCGATGCCGACCATTCCGGGGCACGAGGCGTGCGGCGTGGTCGAGGCGGTCGGTGACGAGGTCGCCATGGTCAAGGTCGGCGACCATGTCGTCACCTGCCTGTCGGCGTTTTGCGGCCACTGCGAATTCTGCGTGACCGGCCGCATGGCGCTCTGCGTCGACAGCTCGGTGCGGCGTCCGAAGGGCGCGCCGCCGCGGCTGATGCTGGGTGACCGACCGATCGCGCAGATGCTGAACCTGAGCGCCTATGCCGAGATGATGCTGGTGCACGAACATGCCTGTGTCGCGAT
>NZ_JPJC01000212.1:55820-56560 GCF_000733135.1 Sphingomonas sp. FUKUSWIS1 | reverse complement strand
CCGCGACATGCCGATGGACCGTGCGGCGCTGCTCGGCTGCGCGATCACGACCGGGGCGGGCGCGGTGTTCAACACGACCGACGTGACGCCGGGCGAGACGGTGTGCGTGGTCGGGTGCGGCGGGATCGGGCTAGCGGCGGTGAACGCTGCGAAGATCGCGGGTGCGGGAAAGATCATCGCGCTCGATCCGGTGCCGGAGAAGCGCGCGATGGCGGAGAAGCTGGGGGCCACGCACAGCTTCGACGCGCTGTCCGAGACCGCCGCGGACGAGGTCGTCGCGCTGACCAGGGGCGGCGTCCACCATGCGATCGAGGCGGTCGGCCGGACGCAGTCGGCGGCGACCGCGGTCAAGGTGCTGCGGCGCGGTGGGACAGCGACGATCCTGGGGATGATGCCGCTGGGCGAGAAAGTCGGGCTGTCGGCGATGGACCTGTTGTCGGGCAAGCGGCTCCAGGGTGGGTTCATGGGGTCGAACCGGTTCCCGGTCGACATCCCGCGGCTCGTCGACTTCTACATGCGCGGGCTGCTCGATCTCGACACGATCATCGCGGACCGGATGCCGCTCGAACGGATCAACGATGCGTTCGACGAATTGCGCCGCGGCGACACGACGCGCAGCGTGATCACCTTCGCATGAGCGGCGATGCAGTTAGTACGATGGTCGGTACGATCCCGGTCGGCGAGCGGGACCGGCTCGATCTCGACCGGTTGACGGCATGGATGACGGAGGCTGTCGAAGG
>NZ_JPJC01000212.1:32711-55694 GCF_000733135.1 Sphingomonas sp. FUKUSWIS1 | reverse complement strand
CGGCTCGACACGCCGGCGCGCGCCTATGTCCTGCGACGTAAGCCGTTCGGGCCGATCCTGCCCTCCGCACATGCGGTCGAGCGCGAATATGCGGTGATCGCCGGGCTTCATCCGACGGGTTTCCCGGTGCCCCGGCCGTACGGGCTGTGCGAGGATCCCGACGTCATCGGCGCGCCATTCTATGTCATGGAGATGGTCGAGGGTCGGACGATCTGGGACGGCGCGATGCCGGGTGCGACGCCCGCCGAGCGCCGCGCGCATTATGACGCGATGATCGACGCGCTGGCCGCGCTCCACAACACCGATTACGCGGCGGCGGGGCTCGCATCCTATGGCAAGCCCGGCAATTATTTCGAGCGGCAGGTGGGGCGCTGGACCAAGCAATATCGCGCGGCGGAGACCGAGCGGATGGAATCGGTCGAACGGCTGATCGACTGGTTGCCGCGCACCTTGCCCGACCAGACGCGGACGTCGATCGTCCACGGCGACTATCGTATCGACAACATGATCTTCGCTCACTCTACGGACGGCGCGGGGGCGAAGGTGATCGCGGTGCTCGACTGGGAATTGTCGACGCTCGGCGATCCGCTCGCCGACTTTTCCTACATGCTGATGAGCTGGGTGACCGAGCCCGAAGGCCGGTCTGGGGTGCTCGGCCTGACCGGTCCGGAGACCGGGATTCCCACGATCGAGCAGGTCGTCGCGCGCTATTGCGCTGCGACCGGGCGGGACGGCGTCCCCGATCTCAACTGGTATTTCGCCTATAACCTCTTCCGGCTCACCGGGATCGTCCAGGGGATCAAGAAGCGAATCATCGACGGCACCGCGTCGAGCGCGCAGGCCGAGGCGACGGTCGCCAAGGTGCACGCGCTGGCGGATGCGGCGTGGGGGTTTGCGGTGAAGGCGGGCGCGTGACGCACGTTCCGGTTGCGGAAGGGAAGAGGCAGGGCATGACGCAGTTCGACCTGAGCGGGAAGGTCGCGATCATCACCGGATCGTCGCGCGGGATCGGCAAGGCGAGCGCTTTCGAGCTGGCGGCACATGGCGCGAGGGTGGTGATCTCCAGCCGGAAACAGGAGGCGTGCGATGCCGTCGCGGCGGAGATCAACGCGCGCTACGGCGAGGGCCGCGCGATCGCGGTCGCGGCGAACATCGCCGACAAGGCGGCGCTCCAGCATCTCGTCGACACGACCCGCAGCGCGTTCGGCCGTATCGACGTGCTGGTCTGCAACGCCGCCTCCAACCCCTATTACGGACCCCAGGCGGGGATCGGCGACGACCAGTTCCGCAAGATCCTCGACAACAACATCGTCTCCAACCACTGGCTGGTCCAGATGGTCGCCCCCGGCATGACGGAGCAGCGCGACGGCAGCATCATCATCATTTCCTCGATCGGCGGGCTTCGCGGATCGCCGGTCATCGGCGCCTATTGCATCAGCAAGGCCGCCGACATGCAGCTCGCGCGCAATCTCGCGGTCGAGTTCGGCCCGTCGGGCGTCCGCGTGAACTGTATCGCGCCAGGACTGATCCGCACCGATTTCGCGCGCGTGCTGTGGGAGGATCCCGAGCGGATCGCCGCGGCGAACACCCGCGTGCCGCTGCGACGCATCGGCGAACCCGAGGAAATCGCGGGCGCGGTGGTGTTTCTCGCTGCATCCGCGAGCCGTTTTATGACCGGGCAGACGCTGGTCATCGACGGCGGCGTCACGATCTAAAGGGGAGGGCATCATGCGGTTCGAGAACAGGTCGATCATCGTCACCGGCGCAGGATCCGGCATCGGCCGCGCGGCGGCATTGCTGTTCGCGGCAGAGGGCGGGCACGTCGTTGTCGCGGACCGTACCGAGGGTGCGGACGAGACCGCGCATCTGATCAGCCAGGCCGGCGGCATCGCCACCCCGATCCGTGTCGACGCGGGGGAGGAGGAGGACGTGATCCGCATGGTCGCGCTCGCCTGTGATACATATGGCGGGCTCGACGTGCTGTTCGCCAATGCCGGCATCTCGGGCGGCATGGCCAATCTCTTCGACACCGACGTCGTGCTGATCACCGAAGTACTGCGGGTCAATCTGATCGGTCCGTTCCTCGCCATCAAGCACGCGGCACCACGGATCGTCGCGCACGCGGCCGAGATGGGCAGGGGCGGCGCGATCGTTCTGACCGCGAGTGTCGCCGGGTTACGGTCGGGCGCAGGGTCGCCGGCCTATTCCGCGTCCAAGGCGGGGGTGATCAACCTCGCGGCGGTGTCGGCGCAGCAGCTGTCGGGTGCGAATGTCCGGGTCAATGCGATCTGCCCCGGGCTGACCGAGACGGGGATGACCAAGCCGGTGTTCGACTATGCGCGCGAGGCCAACAAGATGGACCGCGTCGGCCGCCTAAACCCGCTCCACCGCGGCGCGCAGCCCGAGGAGCTTGCCCGGGTCGCGGTGTTCCTCGCCTCCGATGACGCAAGCTACGTCAATGGTCAGGCGATCGTGGTCGATGGCGGATTGTCGTCGAGCCATCCGGTGACGCGGCAGGATTACGGCAAGACCGCAGCCTGAGGCGGTCCGCTCAGGCGGCTGAGAGATGGAGGTCGGCGAAACCGGTGAAATAGCCGCGTAGCGTCGGATCCTCGATTGGCGCGATCAGCGCCGCGATCGTGGCGGCCGGCGACGCCGCGCCACCACCAGGCGCGGCGCCGCTGGCAAATCCCATCGCCCAGCTGCCGAAGCTGCGCTCGGTGATCGTCTGTTTCGCGAGCTGCACCATCGCGAAATGCCGGTCGTCGCGCTGGATGCGATCGAAGGTGCGCGACACGGCGAGATCATCGCCTTCGAGCACCTGCAAGAACCTGTTGCCGCCAGCGATGAGCAGACCGGTCACGCCCGCGGCGGCATTGTTGCGCCGCGAGACCCGCAGGATCTCGTCGATGACCGGCTGTGTCACACGGCCACGCGACGTGCTGATATAGAGAAGGCGCTGCATGCCGATGATCCCGGAGAATGATCGCGCGGGACTAATCGGAATTTACGAAGACCGGGTTAACCCGCGTAAACTAAGGTTATTTTCGCATCCGGATCAGCCCCTCCTGCGCGACGCTCGCGACGAGCCGTCCGTCGCGGGAGAAGATCTTGCCGCGGTTGAAGCCGCGCGCATGGCCCGACCAGGGGGCATCGCAGGCATAGAGCAGCCAGTCGTCCGCGCGGAAATCCTCGTGCAGCCAGAGCGAATGATCGAGGCTGGCGGTCTGCAGACCCGGCGTGATCCAGTTGATCCCGTGCGGCAGCAGCGCGGTTCCCAGCAACGCCATGTCCGAGGCATAGGACAGGACCGCGCGGTGCATCGCCGGGTCATCGCCGATCGGCGCCACGATCCGAAACCAGTTGGCATGGTTCGGCGCCTGCGCGGGCGGATCGATCCAGCTGCGCGGGTTGACCGGGCGGACCTCGATCGGACGCCAGCGCAGCATGTGCGCGCGGAATTTTTCGGGAATGCCGTCGATATTCTCCAGCCGCAGGTCGCGATCGGAGCGCAGGTCCTCGGGCGGCGCGACGTCGGGCATCGCGTCCTGGTGATGGAGGCCGTCCTCGGGGGTCTGGAACGATGCCGCCATGTTGAGGATCGGCTGGCCCTTCTGCATCGCAATGACGCGACGCGTGGCAAAGCTGCGGCCCTCGAAATCGCGGACGACGCGGTAGACGATCGGGTAATCCTCGTTGCCCGGCCGCATGAAATAGGCGTGAAGCGAATGCGCCGCCTTGGGCGCCTCGGTCGAGCGCTGCGCGGCCTGGAGCGCCTGCGCGATCACCTGGCCACCGAACACGCGACCGACGCCGCCGGGCTGGCGCTTGCCGACATAGAGGTCGGTGTCCACCTCGTCGATCTCGAGCAGGTCGACGAGGCCCTGGGCGAGGGCTTGGGGTGTTACTTCGGCAGTATCGTCAGGCATTTGACCTCCTTGGTCTCCCGCGACGGCGGGAGCCCAGTCTGGGCCCCCGCCTTCGCGGGGGTACAAGTTCGGGTCAATAGCCCGCGGCGATGGCCAGCCTGTCGGCGTGGAAGTTGGCGTCGCCGAACAGCTCGGCCAGCACGCGCGCGCGCTTCATGTAGAAGCCGATGTCATATTCGTCGGTCATGCCGATGCCACCGTGCATCTGCACGCTTTCCTGCACGCTGAGCGTCGTCGCGAGCGCGGTCATCGCCTTGGCGACCGAAACGGCCTCGTCGGCCTTGTCGTGGCCCAGATCGAGCAGCTGCTGGGCCTTCAGGACCGCGGCGCGCGCGACCTCCATCTCCGAATAGAGATGCGCCGCGCGGTGCTGGAGCGCCTGGAAGCTGCCGATCAGCGTGCCGAACTGCTTGCGCTGCTTCATATAGCCGATCGTCATGTCCATCGCGCCGCCGCCGACGCCGAGCAGCTCGGCGGACGCGCCGGTGCGGCCCGCGCGGAGCAGGCGGTCGAGCGGGGCGCGGCCGGCATCGACCTCGCCGATCACCGCATCGGCATCGACCTCCACCCCGTCGAAGTCGAGCCGTGCCGCGAGGCTCGCATCGACGAGGCGTTCGGCGTTCGCGCTGAGCCCGGCGGCGTCCTTCGGCACCGCGAACAGGGTGATGCCGTCGGCATCGTCCGCGCCGCCTGCGGTACGCGCGGCGACGATGATCAGGTCGGCGGTGTGGCCGTGCGCGACGAAGCGCTTGGCGCCGGTCAGTTTGAAGCCGTTACCCGCGCGTTCGGCGGTCATCGCGATGCTGTCGCGATGCTTGGCGGCCTCGTCGATCGCGAGCGCTGCTACCGTTTCGCCGGCGATGATGCCGGGGAACCAGCGTTCGGCCTGGCCGGTGCCCTTGAGCGCTTCGACCGCGGCGACGGCGGTGGTCAGGAAGGGGGAGGGCGACAGGTTGCGACCGATCTGTTCGAGCACGACACCCGCCTCGACATGGCCAAGGCCGAGTCCGCCCTGGTCCTCGCCGATCAGAATGCCGGTGAAGCCCATTTCGGCGAACTGCTTCCACAGATCGCGCGAGAAGCCGGTGGCGTCATCGGCGTCGCGAAGCGCGCGCATGTGGCTGACGGGGGCGTGTTCCGCCACAAAGTCGCGGATCGTGTCCTGAAGGACGGTCTGGTCGTCGTCGAGATAGAGTGGCATTTCTGTTCCCCCGCGGAGGCGGGGGCCCAGGAGCCCCGCGCGCAGCGTTCGTGATTTTGGGCTCCCGCTTCCGCGGGAGAACGGTAGAGCTCAGGCCGGCAGTTCGAGGATTCGCTTGGCGATGATGTTGAGCTGGATCTCGCTCGTCCCGCCCTCGATCGAGTTCGCCTTGGTGCGGAGCCACGAGCGCGGGATCGCACCGCCGCGCGAGCGCTCGCTGTCCCATTCGAGCGCGTCCGAGCCGCCCGCCGCCATCATCAGTTCGTAGCGCGACTTGTTCAGCTCGGTGCCGTAATATTTCATCATGCTCGGCTGCGCGGGGTGGGCCTTGCCTGCCTTGAGTTCATCGATGAAGCGTTCGGACATCGCCCCGAACGCCTTGGCGCGCACCTCGAACAGCGCGATCGACGCGCGGAGCAGCGGGTCGGCGAGGCGGCCGTCATGGCCGAGCCCGACGGTGGCGATCGCGCCGTCGATCAGCGGGTTGCCACCCGACGAGGCGAGCCCCATGCCCGAGATCATCTCGCGTTCGTGACCGAGCAGATATTTGGCGACGTCCCAGCCCTTGTTCTCCTCGTACACGCGGTTGACCTTGGGGACCTCGACATTGTCGAAGAAGGTCTCGCAGAAGGGGGAATTGCCGCTGATCAGCAGGATCGGCTTGGTCGAGACGCCGGGGGTGGCCATGTCGAACAGCACGAAGCTAATCCCACCCTGCTTCGAGGTCTTGTCGGTGCGGACCAGGCAGAAGATCCAGTCCGCCTTGTCGGCGTAGGACGTCCAGACCTTCTGGCCGTTGACGAGATAATGGTCGCCCTTGTCCTCCGCGGAGGTGGCAAGGCCGGCGAGATCGGAGCCCGCATTGGGTTCCGAATAGCCCTGGCACCAGCGAATCTCGCCGCGCGCGATCTTGGTCAGGTGATCGAGCTTCTGCTCCTCGGTGCCATATTTGAGCAGCGCCGGCCCGAGCATCGAGATGCCGAAGCTGTTGAGCGGGTTGCGCGCCTTGATCGCTGCCATCTCCTCGCGGAGGATCTTGGTCTCGGCAGGCGACAGGCCACCGCCGCCATAGGCCTTGGGCCAGTCGGGGACAGTCCATCCCCTGGCGGCCATCCTGTCGAGCCAGTCCTTCTGCGCGGGGCTCGATGGCTTGAACTGGCGACCGCCCCAGCAGACATCGTCCTCCGAGCGGACGGGCTTGCGCATCTCGGGCGGGCAGTTTTCCGCGAGCCAGGCGCGGGTTTCGGTGCGGAAGGTGTCGAGGTCGGTCATCGGGTCTTCCTTTCTCCCTCTCCCCCGAGGGGAGAGGGCGTAGAATTTACTTGATCTTTCCACCGCTCGCGGCGGCATCCTTCAGCGACTTGGCAACGGGGAAGCCGTATTTCTCGAGCCCGGCTACGACCTTTGGCAAGCCTTCCGACTGCGCCCAGAACATCGGGCCGCCGCGATAGACCGGCCAGCCGTAACCGTAGATCCACACCACATCGACGTCAGACGCACGCTGCGCCTTGCCCTCTTCGAGGATCAGCGCGCCTTCGTTGACCATCGTGTAGAGCGTGCGCGCGACGATCTCCTCGTCGCTGATCTCGCGCGGGGTGACGCCCGACTTGGCGCGGAAATCGTCGATGATCTCGGCGACGCGGGGGGAGTTGGACGGCGTGCGCTTCTCGTCATAGTCGTAGAAGCCCGCCTTGGTCTTCTGGCCCCAGCGGTTTTCTGCCGCCAGCGCGTCGCGGATATTTTCGATCCGGCTCGGGTCGCGGTGCCAGCCGATGTCGACGCCGGCGAGGTCGCTCATCTGGAACGGGCCCATCGGCATGCCGAACGCGACATGGACGCGGTCGATCTGCTCGGGGCTCGCGCCTTCGAGCAGCAGCTTGGTCGCCTCGACCTGGCGCGGCATCAGCATGCGGTTGCCGATGAAGCCGTAGGTGACGCCCGCCACCACGGCGACCTTCCTGATCTTCTTGGCAAGCGCCATGACGGTCGCGAGCACGTCGTTCGCGGTCTTGTCACCGCGAACCACCTCGAGCAGTTTCATCACGTTGGCAGGCGAGAAGAAGTGCATGCCCACGACGTCCTCGGGCCGCTTCGTGCACGCCGCGATCTCGTCGATGTTCAGATAGGAGGTGTTCGAGGCGAGGATCGCGCCTGGCTTGGCGATTGCGTCGAGACGCGTGAAGATGTCCTTCTTCACCTCCATCGTCTCGTACACCGCCTCGATGATCAGGTCGCATTCGGCGAGATCGGCGAAGTCGAGCGTGGGCTTCAGCGCGCCCATCGCCTGTTCGACCTGTTCGGGCTTCATCCGGCCCTTGGCGGCGGTCGCCTCGTAATTCTTGCGGACGACGCCGGTGCCGCGGTCGAGCGCCTCCTGCTGCATCTCGACGATCGTGACGGGGATGCCGGCGGACAGGAAGTTCATCGCGATGCCGCCGCCCATCGTGCCCGCGCCGATCACGCCGACGCGTTTGATCTCGCGCAGTTTCGTCTCCGCGGGGACGTCATCGATCTTGGCGGCCTGGCGCTCGGCGAAGAAAATATGGCGCTGGGCCGCGGACTGGACGCCCATCATGAGCGCCATGAACTGTTCGCGCTCGAACGCGATGCCGTCGGCGAAGCTCGACCCGTCGGCGGCCTTCTCGACGCAGGCGATGTTGGCGGCGGGGGCGTCGAAGTTGCGGAAGCGGCGGGCGTTCTCCTTCTTGAATGCGGCGACCGCGTCGGGATCGGCCTGTGCGGTCTTCTCGGACGCGCGGGGCAGGGGGCGCTTCGCCGCGATCTCGCGGGCGAACGCGATGGCGTCGGCCTCGAGGCTGTCCTCGCCGACGATCTTGTCGATCAGACCGGCGTCGAGCGCCCTCTTCGCCGAGATCGGATCGCCCTTGGCAGTCATCTCGAGCGCAAGCTTGACGCCGGCGATGCGCGGGATGCGCTGCGTGCCGCCCGCGCCGGGTAGCAGGCCGAGCTTGACCTCGGGCGTGCCGATCTTGGCCGAGGGAACGGCGACGCGGTAATGGCAGCCGAGCGTGACTTCGCAGCCGCCGCCCAGCGCGGTGCCGTGGATCGCGGCGACGACGGGCTTGGACGACGCCTCGATCATGTCGACGACGGTCGGCAGGCCGGGCTCGACCATCGGCTTGCCGAATTCGGTGATGTCGGCGCCCGCGAAGAAGGTACGGCCGTCGCAGCGGATCACCATCGCGGTGATGCTCGCGTCGGCGACGCCGTCCTTGATCGCGGCTTCGAGTCCTTGGCGAACTGCGGCGCCGAGCGCGTTGACCGGCGGGTTGTTCGAGATGATGACGAGAACGTCGTCATGGCGTTCGGTGCGGATCGGGGTGGTCATTATTCTCTCCTGGTAACGGCCGCCGACGGGTCAGGTCATGGCGGCGTAGATCATCGTCTTGAGTTCGCGGCGGATGGGGTAGAGGCTGCTGGGCGAGACCTGGGTCATGAAGACCATCGACAGGCGTTCGACCGGGTCGATGAAGAAGGCGGTCGAGAACATCCCGCCCCAGTAATATTCGCCCTTCGACCCCGGCATCATCGACCGCACCGGGTCGATCGTCACCGCAAAGCCGAGACCGAAACCGGTGCCGGCATTGGTCGCCTCGCTGAACATCGACCGGGACATCGTCGTCAGATCGGCGCCGCCGGGCAGATGGTTCTGCGTCATGAGTTCGAGCGTCTTGCGGCCGAGGATCCGCGCACCGTCGAGTTCGCCGCCGTTGAGGCACATCTGGCAGAAGCGCTGATAGTCGAGCGCGGTCGAGACGAGCCCGCCCCCGCCCGACAACAGCGTCGGCGGACGGCTCCACGCGCTCTTCTCGCCGCGGTCGAGCATCGTACGCCCCTTGCCCGGCGCGACCGTGTAGCAATCGGTCAGGCGATCCGTCTTGTCGGCAGGAACCTGGAATCCCGTGTCGTCCATCTTCAGCGGCACGAAGATGCGTGTCGTGAAGAAGGTGTCGAGCGTGACGCCCGAGACGCGCTCGACGACGGCACCCAGCACGTCGGTTGCCACCGAATAATTCCACGCGGTCCCCGGCGAGAATTCGAGCGGCAGCGCGCCCAGCGCGGCGACGAACCCGTCGAGATCGAGATTGCCGTGCCAGTTCTCGATCTTGCCTTCGCGATAGGCGGCGTCGACGTTCGACCGGTTCTGGAAGCCGTAGGTCAGACCCGAGGTGTGGCGGAGCAGGTCGATCATCCGCATCGGCTCGGCCGTTGGTCTCACCGCAAAGGGGACCCCCGCACCGCCGCCGTTATAGACGCCGATCCCCTTGAACGCGGGCAGGACGTGATGGACCGGCGTGTCGAGTGCGACGAGGCCCTGTTCGACCAGCATCATGAACGCGACCGAGGTGATCGGTTTGGTCATCGACGCGATCCGGAACAGCGAGGTCTCGTCGATCGGCGCGCCGCCTTCGCGGGCGAGGCCCTGATGCGAGAAATGCACAGTTTCGCCGTCGCGCGCGATCAGCAGCTGCGCATTGGGGAGCTTGCCGGTGACGATATAGCGGTCTTTCAACAGCCTATCGATCGCGGCGAGCCGTGCCGGATCGAAGCCATGCCGTTCAGCCGCCCCAGCGAACGCGGCGGTCATCGCCAGCTTCCCCGCATGCACCATACCCCCGGTTCGAACATGGGCACTCCTATTGCCTTGAGTGGCGTGCAAATCAACTCTAAACGTGCATCTGGTTGGCGGATAAGCCAAACCCGAAATTCATATTTGGAGTAGGCTGGCCTTGGCTCATGAACCAATCATCGCCCTGGACCCCAACTGGCCGGTCATGTCGATGGCGGAAACCGAACGGCGTCTGACTGCGCCCGGCGGCAAGTTCGAGATGGAGACCGTGACGATCGGCGGGGTCGCGACGCGCGTGTGGAAGAATGCGCCGCCGTCGCTGCGTTACCTGATCGAGGCCGCGCGCGGTCATGGCGAGCGCGTCTTCACCATCTATGAAGACGAGCGCGTGACCTATGAAGCGACGTGGCGCGCGGTGACGACGCTGGCGGCGCATCTGCGTACGCTGGGCATCGGGCCGGGCGACCGTGTCGCGCTGGCGATGCGCAACCTGCCCGAATGGCCGGTCGCGTTCTTCGCAGCGACCGCGATCGGCGCGGTGATGGTGCCGTTGAACGCGTGGTGGACGGGCGCGGAGATGGCCTATGGTCTCGCCGATTCGGGTGCCCGGGTCCTGATCACCGACGATGAACGCCATCACCGGCTCGAGGATATCTACGCGACGATTCCGTCGCTAGAGCAGGTGCTGGTCAGCCGCGCGGTCGCGCCGCTGACCGGTATCGCAGCGCCGCTGGAGGACGTGATCGGGGCGTCGTCGCACTGGGCGACGCTGCCCGACCAGCCGCTGCCCGACGCGGTGATCGCGCCCGACGACGATGCGACGATTTTCTATACCAGCGGCACGACCGGTGCCCCCAAGGGGGCGCTGGGGACGCATCGCAACATGATGTCGAACATCCTGACCGGGGGCTATTCGGGCGCGCGATCGGCCCTGCGGCGCGGCGAGATGCCGCCCGAGCCGACCCCGCGCGTGACGCTGACCGTCATCCCGCTCTTCCACGTCACCGCCTGCTCGGCGGGCATGATGGGGGTGATCGCGACGGGGAGCACGATGATCTTCATGCGCAAGTGGGACACCGTCCGTGCGATGGAGATCATCGAACGCGAAAAGGTGAACGTGACCGGCGGCGTGCCGACGATCGCGTGGCAGCTGATCGAGCATCCCGACCGCGGCAACTATGATCTCTCGTCGCTCGAATCGATCGCCTATGGTGGCGCGCCCTCGGCACCCGAGCTGGTCAGGCGCATCCATAGCGAGCTCGGTGCGCTGCCCGGCAATGGCTGGGGCATGACCGAGACGATGGCGACGGTCACGCATCACGGCGCGGAGGATTATCTCAACCGGCCGAGCAGCGCGGGCCCCCCCGCGCCGGTCGTCGACCTGAAGATCGTCGCGGAGGACGGCGTCACCGAGCTTCCGGTCGGCGAGGTCGGCGAGCTCTGGGCGCGCGGGCCGATGATCGTGAAGGGCTATTGGAACAAGCCGGAGGCGACCGCGACGACGTTCATCGACGGCTGGGTGCGGACGGGGGATCTCGCGCGGCTCGACGAGGAGGGGTTCTGCTACATCGTCGACCGCGCCAAGGACATGATCATTCGGGGTGGCGAAAACATCTATTCGTCGGAGGTTGAGAATGTCCTCTATGCGCATCCCGCGGTCACCGACTGCGCGCTGATCGGGCTGCCTCACCGCACGCTGGGCGAGGAGCCGGTTGCCGTCGTCCACCTCGCTCCCGGTGCGCAGGCGAGCGAGGCGGAACTGCAGGCCTGGGTGCGCGAACGGCTCGCGGCGTTCAAGACGCCCGTCGCCATCCGCTTCGTGCCCGAGACCTTGCCCCGCAACGCGAACGGCAAGATCCTGAAAAAGGACCTGCAATCGCTTTTTGCGGATCGGATTCCGACCACGGCATCATAGTTTAGGGCGATTCGTTCTGCATCTCGCAGGCGGAGCGTCAACACCGCTTGAATGCCGCCCCGATTGTGACAAGGGGAAGGGCTAGCGAGGGGTAACGGCATGGCGAACGACGATTATACGGCCCAGGCGGGTACGGCGGACGTCCATGAGGGAGGGCCGCCGCCCGCTAGGGGCGGGGCAACCACGGAAACCAGCGCGGAAGGAGTGTTCGAACCCCCGATCGGCGTTGGTGTCGAGGATGCGATGCGGATCGCGCAGCGACGCGATCGCCTGCTCGCCGCGCTGACGCTGACCGCCGGAATTGGGCTGGTCATCGCATTGCCGTTCGCGTTGAAGGCAGGGGCGGAGTTCTTCCTGCCGCTGACGACCGCGCTGGTGATCGCCGTCGCACTGATTCCGGTGCTCGAATGGCTCGAACGGCGGGGCGTGCCGTCGCCGATCGCGGCGCTCGCGTGCATTCTGGTGTTCTTGGTCGCGGCCAATGTCGCGATCGCCGCGATCCTCGTGCCGGCAACCGACTTTTTTCGGCTGCTGCCGACACGGCTCGATCGGATCCAGAGCAATCTGGCGCCGCTGCTCGATCTTTATTCGAGCCTCGAGAAATATGTGAACAAGACGCTGCGGCAGGTCGCGTCGACGCCGATCAAGCAGCCTGCAACCGCGGGCGTCGCGGCACCGAGTTCGATCCTCGAATTCGCCGCGACATCCGCGCCGGCGGTCATCGTCCAGCTGCTGTTCGGGATCCTGATCGTGTTCTTCTTCCTGTCCGGCTGGACGGGCATGCGACGGCAGACGATCACGGGCCGCACGAGCTTCGACGGGGCGATGGCGACCGCCCGCGTGATTCAGGACGTGGTCGACGATGTCTCGGCCTATCTCGGCACGATCACCGTCATCAATGTCCTGCTCGGGATCGTGACCGGCACCGCCTTGTGGGCGATCGGCATGCCCTATCCGGCGATGTGGGGCGGGATCGTCGCCCTGCTGAACTACATCCCCTATTTCGGACCCGTGATCGGCGCGTTCCTGCTCGGGCTGGGCGGGTTGATGACCTTTTCGGATATCTGGATGGCGCTGCTTCCCCCGGCATTGATGTACGGGCTGCATCTCGTCGAGGCGAACGCGATCACGCCGTTCATCGTCGGCCACCGGCTGACGATCAGCCCGCTGCTGATCCTGATCTCTCTGAGCTTCTGGGGCTGGGTCTGGGGCACGCTCGGCGCGTTGCTGGCGGTGCCGCTGCTGATCATCATTCAGACCGTGCTGGGCGCAGCGGGGAAGCCCGATATCGCGGGGTTCCTGTTCGAGCATGGCACGCTGGTGCAGCAGAAAAGCGGGCGGAATCGGCGCCGGGGGGACGCGTCCGACGACCAACGTGAAACAGGCGGCTGAATGGGGGTTGACGCTATCCCAACCCTCGCCTAGTTGCCGCCTCCACGCTGTTTCAGCGGGTGTAGCTCAGTTGGTTAGAGCGCCGGCCTGTCACGCCGGAGGTCGCGGGTTCGAGTCCCGTCACTCGCGCCACCCTAAGGGGTGGCCGAGCCCCCCTTTAAAATATTAGCCGCCGTCCGGACAGTGACCGGGATCAGCGCCCCGTTTCCATCCAGCGCAGCACGGGTTTCAGCGGCGCTATCCAGATCAGCCCTGTGACGAGATAGAATGCCAGCTGGCCCAGCCAGTGCCAGCTGCCGACGATCGTCGACAGGCTGACGATCGCGACGCACCACAGGGTGATCAGCAACAGGATGCCGAGCATCCCGGCGGGTTTGCGCCAGCTAGGTGTCATGGCGTGATCCAGTCCTTGTCTGTGGCGATGGCGTGAAGCGGCACGTCCCAGGCGTCGGGCGTCAGCGCGTCGACCTCCTGGATCGCCAGCGCGATCCCGATTCGCCATGCGTCGGGATGCGCGAGAAATGCGCGGTCGTAATAGCCTGCGCCCTGGCCGATGCGATTGCCGTGACGATCGAACCCCACCAGCGGGGTGAGGATGATGTCAGGGGCGAGCGCAGCGGCATCGGCCGGGGGCTGGTGAAGCCCGAAGGGGCCTGCGATCAGCGCCGCCTCGGTCTCCCACGCGAGAAACCGCATCGGCTGGTCGCAGCGCACGACGTGGGGAAGCGCGATGACGCACCCTGCCTCGACAGCAGCGCGTGCGAACGGCAAGGGATCCGCCTCACCAGCCATCGGAACATAGGAGGCGACGGTCAGGCCGGGCGAAAGCCGGGCCAGGAACGCGTCCGGGACGCGGATCTCGACCGGCGCGGCGGCCGCACGGGCGGCCCGCAATGCGGTACGTAGCGCGGCCTTGTCGCTCACGGGTGCGGATCGATCATGCGGGTATCGTCCGATGACGGGAATGGTGATGTGGCGGGCCCACCATGGCCGTGTGCCGGGTTATCCACTGACGCACGGTACGTCAGGTGGGGACCATATGCTTCGGACCAGGGTCCTAACAGGGACAGCCCCCTATGGATGATGAATAGCCTCAGGGATAATAAAGGCTCGTACCGGGCAGAACCCGCCAAGGCCAATCTAGGCGCTCGGCGGGCTTTGCTCAAGGGCCTGTGCAAGTCCTTCGAGACGATCGGCGATGCGCGTCAGCGCGATCTCGCTGACCGCCGATCCTTCGGGCGGACGATGCGCAGCTTCGTCGAGATCATCGGCGAGCATCAGTGCCACGAACAGCATCGCGCGTTCGGCACTGAGCCCCCCGGCGGCGCGGTCCGCGACCGGCCAGCGTTCGGCGAGCATCGCGCCGAGCAGACGCACGCGCGATTCCTCGCCGTCGCGACACGCCACCGCATGCGGGCGGCCACCGATATCGAGCATGACCTGTGCCATCAGTTGGGGCTCCCGCGGGTGATGACGTCGTCGAGCGCGGCGACCGCCTCCGCCATGCGCGCCTTGAGTGCGGCATGCCGCCTGGCGAGTGCGTCGCCGCTTTCGGCGCGTGCGTGGATCGCGGCTTCGATCCGGCCGATAGCGGCGTCGATCCTGTCGACCGCGGTTGGACCGTCGGGAGGCCTGTCGACGGCCGTCGGCGCGTCGGGAAGAGTATCTGGCATAGATTGCGAGATAGCATGGCCGGGGGGCGCGGCAAGCGGCTTTCGCCCGTGCCGTACACCGTCCATGGTGTTGACAGGGCGCCCCACCGCCCCGCAAAGGCAGCGCGCCCGGAACGGACTCACGGGCGTAGCGGAGATACAGCAATGACGGTCAAGGTTGCGATCAACGGTTTCGGGCGGATCGGCCGGCTCGTTGCCCGCGCGGTTCTGGAGCAGTCGAACGGCGCACTCGAACTCGTCGCGATCAACGATCTCGGCGACGCCAAGTCGAACGCCTGGCTGTTCAAGCGCGACAGCGTTCACGGCAAATATCCGGGCGACGTGTCGGCCGAGGGCAATGAACTCGTCGTCGACGGCAAGCGCATCCGCGTCACCGCCGAGCGCGACCCCGCGAACCTGCCGCACGCCGAACTGGGCGTCGACATCGTGCTCGAATGCACCGGCTTCTTCACCGACAAGGCAAGCTGCCAGAAGCATCTCGACGCCGGCGCCAAGAAGGTGCTGATCTCGGCACCGGGCAAGAATGTCGACCTGACGGTCGTCTATGGCGTCAACCACGACAAGCTGACGGCCGAGCACACGATCGTGTCGAACGCGTCGTGCACGACCAACTGCCTGGCTCCCGTCGCCAAGGTGCTGAACGACGCGATCGGAATCGAGCGCGGGCTGATGACGACGATCCATGCCTATACCAACGACCAGAAGATCCTGGACCAGATCCACCCGGACCTGCGTCGCGCACGCGCTGCGGCGATGTCGATGATCCCGACCACGACGGGCGCCGCGCGCGCCGTGTCCGAAGTGCTGCCCGAACTGAAGGGCAAGCTCGACGGGTCGGCAATTCGCGTGCCCGTGCCCGACGTCTCACTGATCGACCTGACCTTCACCCCGTCGCGCGACACGACGCGCGAAGAAGTGAACGCGGTGCTGAAGGCGGCATCCGAGAGCGGCCCGCTGGTCGGCGTGCTCGACTGGTCGGACGAGCCGCTCGTCTCGATCGATCTCCAGCATACCCCGGCCTCGTCGACGATCGACAGCCTCGAGACCGCGGTGATCGACGGCAAGCTGGTCCGCGTTGTCAGCTGGTACGACAATGAATGGGGCTTCTCGAACCGCATGGTCGACACGGCCACGGCGATGGCGAAGTTCATCTGAACTTGCGATCCATGTACCCCCTCTTCCGTTCGCTTCGAGCGCAGTCGAGAAGCCGCTTCGCGTGACAGATGGTGTCTCGACTGCGCTCGACACGAACGGGCAGGGGGCGGTGGCCTCGACCTTGAATAGGGCAGGCACGATCGCCGGCATCGCGCGTCACGCCCGCGCGAAAGCCCCGATGGAGGTCATCGACCATGTCGAGATCACCATCGACGCCGGGCTGCATGGTGACTTTCGCGGCTATGTGAAGCCCGGCGGCAGGGGGCGGCGTCAGGTCACGTTGCTCGAACGCGGCGACTGGGATGCCGCGATGGCCGAGGTCGGCTGTGATATTCCCTGGTACGAACGCCGCGCGAACCTTCTCGTCGACGGCTTCGACCTTCCCCAGATACCCGGCACGCGGCTTCGCATCGGCGCGGACGTCGTGCTGGAGGTGACGCGCCACACCGATCCGTGCGAACGGATGGAAGCCCTGGCGCCAGGATTGTTCGCCGCGCTCACGCCCGACTGGCGGGGCGGGGCGTGTACCCGCGTTTTGATGGGCGGCAGAATCGCCGTCGGTGACGAGATCAGGATCGAAGAATCATGAGCAAGCCATTCAAGACACTCGACGACATGGGCGATGTGCAGGGCAAGCGCGTGCTTGTCCGCGAAGACCTCAACGTGCCGATGGCCGAAGGGGCCGTCACCGACGACACGCGCTTGCGGGCGACCGTCGCGACGGTCGGCGAGCTGGCCGACAAGGGCGCGATCGTCCTGATCCTCGCCCATTTCGGCCGCCCCAAGGGCAATCCGAGCCCGGAATTCTCGCTCTCGCAGGTCGTCCGGCCGTATAGCGACGTGCTGGGCCGCGAGGTTCGCTATGTCGACTGGGAGGGCGCGGACGACGCGGTCGCGATGCTCGAACCCGGCAATATCGCGGTTCTGGAGAACACGCGCTTCTTCGGCGGCGAGGAGACGAATGATCCGGCGGTGGTCGCGCGCTTCGCCAGCCTCGGCGATCTCTACGTCAACGACGCCTTCTCTGCCGCGCACCGCGCGCACGCCTCGACCGAGGGGCTGGCACATGTCCTGCCCGCCTTTGCCGGCCGCGCGATGGAGGCCGAGCTCGACGCGCTCCAGAAGGCGCTGGGAGCGCCGGAGCATCCCGTCGCGGCGGTCGTGGGCGGCGCGAAGGTATCGTCGAAGCTCGACGTGCTGCGGCACCTGGTCACGCGCGTCGATCACCTGATCATCGGCGGCGGCATGGCCAACACCTTTCTCGCGGCGCGCGGCGTCGATGTTGGCAAGAGCCTGTGCGAGCATGAGCTCGCCGCCACCTGCGAACAAATTATGGAGGCTGCCGACAAGGCGAACTGCATCGTCCATCTGCCGTACGACGTGGTCGTTGCGAAAGAGTTCAAGCCGAACCCCGCCACGCGCACGATCAACGTGCACGAGGTCGCAGCGGACGAGATGATCCTCGACGTCGGCCCGGCCGCGGTCGAATCGCTTGGCGACGTCCTGAAGAATTGCCGGACCCTGGTCTGGAACGGTCCGCTCGGCGCGTTCGAGACGCCGCCGTTCGATACCGCCACGGTCGCGCTCGCCAAGACGGCGGCGGCACTCACCGAGGGTGGTTCGCTGGTCTCGGTCGCAGGCGGTGGCGATACGGTCGCAGCGCTCAACCATGCCGGGGTCGCGGATGCGTTTACCTTCGTATCGACGGCCGGCGGTGCGTTCCTGGAATGGATGGAGGGCAAGAACCTGCCCGGCGTCGCCGCGCTGACCCGTTAAGGTATCGGCGCCGGCTCGTTGAGCAGGGGCACGAGCGGCGTGTTCAGGTCGGCCAGGTCGAACGCGCCGGGTTTCGCATAGCGGACGATCCCGGCGCGATCGATGATGTAGTTGGTCGGCAGCGCGCCCATGACGCCGAACGCGCCCTTGATCCGCCGCGCCGATGGTATCGCCAGCGCCGCGAAGACCGGTTTCAGCTTGTACGCCGGGAGCGATTCTTCGGTTGCAACCGCGAAGACGCGCAGGCCATTGCCCTTGCGCAGCCGGTAATAGGTATCGAGCAGCGGCAATTCAGCCTTGCACGGCCCGCACCATGTCGCCCAGAAATTGAGGATGACGACCTGTCCGTGCAGGTCGGTGCTGCTGATCCTGCTGCCGTCGATCAGCGTCATTTCGAACTTTGGCGCCCGGTCGCCGACCTTGATCGTCGCTGACGCGTGGGACGGCGTCATCGCGATTGCCAACGCCAATGCGCTCGCGACTACGCCCTTTGTCGAAACCGTCATCGCCCGCTCTCCCCCCGGAGGTTTTCCCGTCGTCATCCTCGGCGTCCGGGGATGGTGCGTCAATCCGTCCCTGGCGCGCGTTCGAGTACAGTCGAGCAGGGGTTGATCAAGCGCCGCCCCTTGCCTATGTTTAACATGTTAAACGGAGACTCGGATGCTCGGCGTCAGGCTCGATAGCGACCTCGAAGAACGACTCGCGGCGGTCGCCCGCACGCAAGGGCGCAGCAAGAGCGATATCGCACGTGAAGCCGTGCGCCGCTACGTCGAACGCCACGATGAAGCGTTCCTTGCGGAGGCAAAGCGGCAATCGCTCCTCGCTGCCGCACATGATCGACACGCGAAGGACGAAGACTGGGATGCCATGTTCGCGGAGTCCCTGACGTGAAAATTACACGGGGCATGGTCGTGATCGGGGCTGGCAAAGGGGAGTCTTCCCGGAAGCCACGACCGTTCCTCGTCGTTCAGTCAGACCTGTTCGCTGATCATGGCACGGTCTCGCTGTGCCCACTCACCAGCGTCATCACCGGCACCAGCCTCTTTCGCGTGTCGCTCGAGGCGTCGCCCGAGACGGGTCTTCTCTGCGACAGCGAGATTCAGGTCGACAGGCTCGACACGCTCGACCGCAACGCCATCGTCAGGATTATCGGTACGATACCCATCACCACCATGACCCGGGTCGACGACGCGCTGCGCCGCTGGCTCGAACTCTAAGACAGGAATGACCATGACCTCGACGATCACACCGCAAATCAAGACTATCCTCGACAAGTATGAGGCCACGAGTTCGGCGGTAAAGGCGAACCTTGCGCGCATCCTGATGCAGGGCAAGCTCGGCGGTACCGGCAAGCTGGTGATCCTGCCCGTCGACCAGGGTTTCGAGCACGGCCCGGCACGCAGCTTCTCGGTCAATCCGGCGGCCTATGACCCGCATTACCATTATCAGCTCGCGATCGACGCCGGGCTCAGCGCCTATGCAGCGCCGCTCGGCATGCTCGAAGCGGGCGCGGACACGTTCGCCGGGCAGATCCCGACAATTCTGAAGTGCAACAGCTCGAACAGCTGGGCGACGTCGATCGACCAGGCGGTGACCGCGACCGTGGCGGACGCGGTGCGGCTCGGCTCGGCGGCGATCGGCTTCACCATCTATCCGGGCGCGGACCAGTTCTTCGACCTGGTCGAGGAAATCCGCGAGCTGAGCGAAGAGGCCAAGTCGGTCGGCATCGCGACCGTCATCTGGTCCTATCCGCGCGGCGGCGAGCTGACCAAGGACGGCGAGCTCGCGCTCGACGTCGGCGCCTATGCCGCGCACATGGCGGCGCTGCTCGGCGCGCACATCATCAAGACCAAGCTGCCGACCGATCATATCGAGCAGAAGGAAGCCAAGCCGCTTTATGCCGGCACCGACTGGTCCAAGCAGGCCGATCGCGTCCGCCACGTCGTCCAGTCGAGCTTTGCCGGGCGTCGCATCAACGTGTTCTCGGGCGGCGCGTCCAAGGGTGCCGATGCGGTCTTCCAGGATGCACGCGATATTCGTGACGGCGGTGGCAACGGCTCGATCATCGGCCGCAACACCTTCCAGCGTCCGCGCGACGAGGCACTGGCGATGCTCGACCGGATCATCCGGATCTACAAGAACGAGGAATAAGCGCGGCTTCGCCCGTCCGTCATCCCGGCTCTGCGCCGGGGTGACGGGCGCGGCGCGACCCGCTAGGGGCGGGGAATGACCGAAGAAGATCCGCTGGGCCCGCTCGACCCGACATTCGCCGAGAATTTCCGTCGCGACATGCGGCGTCCGCCATGTCAGCTCTATCTCGTCTCGCCGCTCGACGTCGGCGGCGACTTTCCCGAGCGGCTTGCGCGCGCGCTCGACGCCGGGCCGGTGGCCGCGTTTCAGTTCCGCGTGAAGGACATCGACCAACACGCCGCCGCCGCGCTCGGTGCGCCGCTGCGTGCGATCTGTGCCGAGCGCGACGTCGCGTTCATCGTCAACGACGATATCGGGCTGGCGAAGCGGCTCGACGCGGACGGCGTGCATCTCGGGCAGAGCGATGGCGATCCGCGCGAGGCTCGCGCGCAGCTCGGCCCCAATGCGCAGATCGGCGTCACCTGTCACGGCAGCCGGCATCTGGCGATGGAAGCGGGCGAGGCCGGCGCGGACTATGTCGCGTTCGGGGCCTTTCATCCGACCACGACCAAGACCGTCGAGCATCTGGCCGAGCCCGTGCTCCTGTCCTGGTGGTCGACACTGTTCGAAATGCCATGTGTGGCGATCGGCGGGATCACGCCGGACAATGCTGCGGCGCTGGCAGCGGCGGGGGCCGACTTCATCGCGGTGTCGGGCGCCGTCTGGAATGGTGACGAGGTCGCTGCGGTCAAGGCATTCGGCGAGGTGCTCGCCAAGCGCTGAGACCCTGCGTCGCCCTCGGATACCTCAACTGTCGCGCTGCGCCTTGCGGCTCTGGATCCTGACTTTCGTCAGGATGACGGTTTGGGGTGATGGAGGCGCGTTGGCTGGCGTCACGGAAACAACCGTCGTTCCAACCGTTTGATGCAGTAGCGTAACGGTTGGGATGACGAGCATGACGGCATTTGTGACGAAAGCTTCGGTTCTTGCAGGTTGCCTGCTCGCGGCCCTGCCGGCGGTGGCGCAGCCTGTCCCTGCCAAGCCGGTACCGATCGACCGCAACGTACTGCACGTCCAGGTGATCCTCGATCATCTGGGTTTCGGTCCGGGCGTACTCGACGGACGCGGCGGGCAATCGCTCGTGGCCGCGCTCAAAGGGTTTCAAGAGGCCAAGGGGCTGCCGATTACGGGCAAGCCCGACACGCAGACGATGCGCGCGCTGTATCCCTATCGTGCGGCACGGCCGACCGTCACGGTCGCGCTGACGCCCGAGATGCTCGCGGGGCCGTTCGTCAATCCGCTGCCCAAGGACCCGGCGAAGCAGGCCGAGCTTCAGACGATCGGCTACCGGACGGTCATGGAGAAGCTGGGTGAGATGTTCCACACCACGCCCGCGGTGATCATGGCCCTCAACTCGCCGTCGACCAAGCTGTCGGCGGGGACAAAGGTGGTGTTCCCCAACGCTCTGCCGACGTCGCGCGACTATGATCCGAAGTTCCGTCCCGACTGGCGCGCGACGCTCAACATGCTGAACGTCGATGCGAAGCAGCCACAGGCGGATCACGTCGTCGTCGACAAGTCCGACGGCGTGCTGCGGGTGCTCGACGCGAACAACAAGCTGATTGCGCAATTCTCCGCGACGATGGGGTCTAGCCACGACCCGCTGCCGCTGGGGACATGGACGATCAAGGGCTCCGACTATAACCCCAAATTCCACTTCAACCCGGCGCTGTTCTGGGATGCGAAGAAGGGACAGAAGAAGGAGATGCTGCCGCCGGGGCCGAACGGTCCAGTCGGCGTGGTGTGGATGGACCTGTCGAAGGATCATTACGGCATTCACGGCACGCCCAACCCCGAGACGATCGGGCGCGCCGAAAGCCATGGCTGTATCCGCCTGACGAACTGGGACGCGGCAAGGCTATCGATGATGATCAAGCCGGGGACCAAGGCGGTCTTCCAGGCCTGATCGCATGACGCGGACGTTCTGGGTTATTCTCGCGCTGATCGTCCTGGTGGTTGGCGCGTTCGCTTCGATGCTGTCTTTTGGGGATGGCGGGCGACGGTCGGTGGCGTGGCGCGCGTCGTCGCCGACGGCGTCGAACGTCGCGGTCGCGGAGGACGGGGTTGCGGACGCGCCCCGTTCGTTGACGATGCCGGTGCTGGGTGTCCCACGCACCGCGGTCGGCAACAGCTGGAACGATCCGCGCGGCGGCGGGCTGCGCGGGCATCATGGCACCGACATCATGGCGGCGGGCGGCACGCCGGTCGTCGCGGCGGCGCCAGGACGAATCGAGAAGCTGTTCCAGAGCGCGCTTGGCGGGATCACCGTCTATGTCCGGTCACCCGACCGGCGCTGGACCTATTATTATGCGCACCTCGCGGGCTATGCGCCGGGCGTGCGCGAAGGGATGGCGGTCGCGGCGGGGGACCGACTTGGCTATGTCGGCGACACCGGTGACGCGGGCGCAGGCAATTATCACCTGCATTTCGGGGTGAGCCGGATGCAGCCGGGCCAGCGCTGGTGGCAGGGCGAGGAGGTCAATCCCTACCCGCTGCTTGCCCGCGCGCGGCCATCCCGCTAAAGCGCGCGGCTTCGGGTTTCCGCACGGCCTTGCCTGGCGGACGGCCCCTAGCTCTTTCCAGCAGGAATCGGTCATGAAGATCAACGCGGTCGAGATTCGTCCCGGCAACATCCTTGAATATGAAGGCGGCATCTGGCGCGCCGTGAAGATTCAGCACACCCAGCCCGGTAAGGGCGGCGCCTATATGCAGGTCGAGATGAAGAACCTCATCGACGGCCGAAAGAGCAACACGCGCTTCCGCTCCGCCGAGAGCGTCGAGAAGGTCCGGCTCGACACCGTCGACTTCCAGTATCTGTTCCGCGACGGCGACGCGCTGACCTTCATGGACAAGGTCAATTACGAGCAGATCACGCTGGATGCCGACATCCTGGGCGACGCCGCAGCGTTCCTGCAGGACGGCATGGATGTGGTGATGGAGCTCTGGGAAGAGCGGCCGATCTCGGTCCAGCTGCCCGACACGATCGAGGCGCTGATCGTCGAAGCCGATGCCGTCGTGAAGGGGCAGACCGCCTCGTCGTCGTACAAGCCTGCGGTGCTCGAGAACGGCGTGCGCGTGATGGTGCCGCCGCACATCGGTGCCGGCACGCGGATCGTGGTCGATGTCTATGAGCAGGCCTATGTAAGGCGTGCTGATTAAGG
>NZ_JPJC01000212.1:7440-32597 GCF_000733135.1 Sphingomonas sp. FUKUSWIS1 | reverse complement strand
CCCGCCGGCCCGGCCGGCGGGCATGGCCCGGCCGACGACGCGGGCTTTGCCCGCGGCCTGGGTCTGCGGCACTGCCCCACCCCAACCCCTCCCCTGAAGGGGAGGGGCTGAAAGGATTGAAATGCCCAGCCATTCCGGCATCATGACCGTCATCGAGCGCGCCGCCCGCAAGGCCGCGCCGCGCCTGCGCCGCGATTTCAACGAAGTCCAGCAGCTGCAGGTCAGCCGCAAGGGTCCCGCCGACTTTGTCAGCCAGGCCGACCAGCGCGCCGAGCAGACGATCTTCGAAGAGCTGAGCCACGCACGCCCCGACTGGGGCATGTTGATGGAGGAGCGCGGCGAGGTCGCGGGTGATCCCAACAAGCCGCGCTTCATCGTCGACCCGCTCGATGGCAC
This sequence comes from Sphingomonas sp. FUKUSWIS1, assembly GCF_000733135.1. Classification (NCBI taxonomy): domain Bacteria; kingdom Pseudomonadati; phylum Pseudomonadota; class Alphaproteobacteria; order Sphingomonadales; family Sphingomonadaceae; genus Sphingomonas; species Sphingomonas sp. FUKUSWIS1. Next base: position 32,201 of record NZ_JPJC01000212.1, on the reverse strand, counting down.
GTCGAACTTCCTCCACGGCATCCCGCATTTCTGCATCTCGATCGCGGTCGAGGAGCCGATGCCGAACGGCAAGCGCGAGGTCACCACCGCGCTGGTGTATCAGCCGCTCACCGACGAGAGCTTCTGGGCTGAGCGAGGCCGCGGCGCGTGGCTGACCGACCAGCGTCTGCGCGTGTCGTCGCGGCGCGATCTAGCCGATTCGCTGATCGCGACGGGTATTCCGTTCCTCGGTCATGGCGATTTCGCGCAGTGGAGCCGGATCTTCGGTGCGGTCGCACCCGAGGTGGCGGGGATCCGCCGTCTCGGCGCGGCGGCGCTCGATCTCGCCTGGCTGGCAGCGGGGCGGTTCGACGGCTTCTGGGAATCGAACCTGAAGCCGTGGGACGTCGCGGCCGGGATGCTGCTGGTCAAGGAAGCCGGCGGCTACGTGACCGACTTCCGCGGTGGCGACCGCGCGATGGAGCGCAACGAGTTCCTCGCGGCGAATGATGCGCTGCATTCGCGGCTGCATAAGCTGGTGGCCGGCGCGCTGCGCTGATGCATTGGGGTCGGTAGGCCGGGCCGGCCTTCCAATTGTCCGTTACCCCAGCGTTTGCTGGGGTGACGGTCTCGCTGGGGGCTCCGACCGGCGCCCGGCGGCTGCTGTCGCTTGCAGAACCATGCAGGTAACGCAGGTTTCCCGCGACGCTCATACAGCTCTTGCGAGTGATTCTCACGGGCCGCCAGCCTTGCCCCACGGGGCCCATCGGCCTAAAGGCTCCCCATCTGTTCGCATCTGCGAGAAGCCATTTGGTCGACCTGTCGCACTATCTTCCGATCCTCCTGTTCCTCGGGGTCGCCATCGCATTGTCGAGCACGTTCGTGTTCCTGCCGATGGCTGTCTCCAGGCTCACCGGGTCGCACAAGCCTACGCCCGAGAAGCTGAGCGAATATGAGTGCGGCTTCCCCGCATTCGAGGATCCGCGCAGCCAGTTCGACGTGCGCTTCTACCTGATCGCCATCCTCTTTATCATCTTCGATCTCGAGGCGGCGTTTCTGTTTCCCTGGGCCGTCTCGGTCTTCACGCTCGGCTGGACCGCGTGGATCTCGATGATGATCTTTATCGGCGAACTGGCCCTCGGCCTCGCCTATGCATGGAAGAAGGGAGCACTCGATTGGGAGTAGAGCTCACATCGCAGCCCGGTTCCGGTCTGCTGGCACCCGCCGGCGGTGGCGCGATCGTGCCGCCCGACCAGGGTTTTTTCGATGGCCTGAACGGTGAATTGACCGACAAGGGTTTCCTGGTCACCTCGACCGAGGAGCTGTTCCAGTGGGCCCGTACCGGCTCGCTGTGGTGGATGACGTTCGGGCTCGCCTGCTGCGCGGTCGAGATGATCCACGTCAACATGCCGCGCTATGATCTCGAGCGCTTCGGTGCCGCACCGCGCGCATCGCCCCGCCAGTCGGACGTGATGATCGTCGCCGGCACGCTGTGCAACAAGATGGCGCCCGCACTTCGCAAGGTCTACGACCAGATGTCGGAGCCGAAATACGTGATCTCGATGGGATCATGCGCGAACGGCGGCGGCTATTATCATTATAGCTACAGCGTCGTGCGCGGTTGCGACCGTATCGTGCCCGTCGACATCTACGTCCCCGGGTGCCCGCCGACTGCGGAAGCGCTGTTGTACGGCATCATGCAGTTGCAGCGGAAGATCCGGCGGTCCGGGAGCATCGAACGGTGAGGGCGCCCGCACCAGCCTATGCCGCCAATGACGGCGTGATCGACGCGGCCCGCGCCGCGCTCGGCGGCATGCTGCTCGACGCGGTCGACAAGGTCGGCGAGGTCGCTCTGCACGTCCGTCGCGAGGACCTGTACGACGTCATGATCGCGCTGCGCGACACGCCGGGGCTTGCCTATCAGCAGCTCATGGAGATCGCCGGCGTCGACTATCCCGATCGTGCCGAGCGGTTCGAGGTCGTCTATTGCATGCTGTCGCTGACGCGGAACCACCGCCTGCGCGTGCATGTCGCGACCGACGAGGACCAGCCGGTACCGTCGGTGACCGACATCTGGCCGGTCGCCGGCTGGCTCGAGCGCGAAGTGTACGACATGTATGGCGTGCTGTTCAGCGGCAACCCGGACCTGCGCCGCATCCTGACCGATTACGGCTTTCGCGGCCACCCGCAGCGCAAGGACTTCCCGCTGACGGGCTATGTCGAGCTGCGCTATTCGGAAGAGGCGAAGCGCGTTGTGTACGAGCCGGTGCAGCTGGCGCAGGATTTCCGCACGTTCGACTTCATGAGCCCGTGGGAGGGCGCCGAATACGTCCTTCCGGGTGACGAGAAGGGCGCACTGCCGCAGGCCAAGGGGGCGCAGACCCCGCTGTCGGCCGATACGATCGTCAAGGCGGATGCGGCGCAGAGCGCGACCAAGGCGCCCGACGCGCCGAGCGAGCCCTATGCGAAGAAGGACGTCCAGAACACCACGCAGAGCGGTGCGGGCGAGCCCGATCCGGGCAACCAGAAGCAGGACAAGCCCGTGGAGTCGGACGTGATCCCGACCAAGGGCGGAGGACAGAACCAGTGAGTCTCTATGTAGAGGAGCTTCTGGGCGAGGGCGATGCGGCCGATCCCACGACCGGCGACGTCACGATCCAGAACTACACGATCAACTTCGGTCCGCAGCATCCGGCGGCGCACGGCGTGCTCCGCCTGGTCATGGAGCTCGACGGCGAGATCGTCGAGCGTGTCGATCCGCATGTCGGGCTGCTTCACCGCGGCACCGAAAAGCTGATCGAGTACAAGACCTACACGCAGGCGCTGCCCTATTTCGATCGTCTCGATTACTGCTCGCCGCTGTGCATGGAGCATAGCTGGGTGCTCGCGGTCGAGAAGCTGCTCGACCTCGAAGTGCCTGAGCGGGCGCAGTATCTGCGCGTGTTCTTCGCCGAGCTGACGCGCATCTCGAACCACATGCTCAACCTCGGCAGCCACGTCATGGACGTCGGCGCGATGACGCCGAACCTGTGGCTGTTCGAGATCCGCGAAGACTGCATGAACTTCTTCGAGCGCGTCAGCGGCGCGCGCATGCATTCCAACTATTTCCGTCCGGGTGGCGTGCATCAGGATGCACCGCTCAAGCTGCTCGCCGATATCGGCGACTGGCTCGACACGCGCCTGCCGCGGCTGTTCGAGGATGCGATTTCGCTCGTCGCCGACAACCGCATCTTCAAGCAGCGCAACGTCGACATCGCGATCGTCAGCCGTGACGATGCGATCAAATGGGGCTTTTCGGGCCCGATGATCCGCGGCTCGGGCATCGCCTGGGATCTGCGCAAGTCGCAGCCCTATGACGTCTATGCCAAGATGGACTTCGACGTGCCGGTCGGCACGCGTGGCGATTGCTATGACCGGTTCATGGTGCGCGTCGAGGAAGTGCGTCAGTCGGCACGGATCATGAAGCAGTGCCTGCGCGACATGCCCGAGGGTCCGATCGCGTCGCTCGACCGCAAGGTCGTGCCGCCCAAGCGCGCTGAGATGAAGCAGTCGATGGAAGCGCTGATCCATCACTTCAAGCTCTATACCGAGGGCTTCCATGTGCCCGCCGGCGACGTCTATGTCGCGACCGAAAGCCCCAAGGGCGAATTCGGCGTGTATCTGGTCGCCGACGGCAGCAACAAGCCGTACCGCTGCAAGATCCGCCCGACCGCGTTTTCGCATCTCCAGGCCTTCGACTTCATGGCGAAGGGTCACATGCTGGCAGATACGACCGCGATCCTCGGCGCGATGGATATCGTTTTTGGTGAATGTGACCGCTGATGGCTGAAGCTCCGAAAATTCCCGACGAGGCAGAGACCCGCGCACGCTGGGGCTCGTTCGCCTGGACGGACGAGAACCAGGTGAAGGCGAACGAGATCCTCGGGCGCTACCCGAAGGGCCGCGAGCAGTCGGCGTCGATCCCGTTCCTCGATCTTGCCCAGCGCCAGGTCGGTGCGGAAACGCAGACCCAGGGCTGGTTGCCGGTGCCGGTGATCGAGTTCGTCGCGCGTCAGATCGGCGTGCCGTACATGCGCGTCTATGAGGTCGTGACCTTCTACACGATGTTCAACCTCGCGCCGGTCGGTCGCTATCACGTGCAGGTCTGCGGCACGACGCCGTGCATGCTGCGCGGGTCGGACGACGTGCTGGCCGCGTGCAAGAACCGGGGCCTCGTCAAGGGCGGTACGACGCCGGACGGCATGTTCACGCTGACCGAGGTCGAGTGCCTGGGCACCTGCGCGAACGCGCCGATGGTTCAGATCAACGACGATAACTTCGAAGATCTCGACTACGACAAGACGACCGAAATCCTCGAGGCGCTTGCCAGTGGCGGCACGCCGACGCCGGGGCCGCAATTCGGCCGCCGCGCGAGTTGCCCCGAAGGCGGCCCGACCTCGCTCAAGGCGATGGTCGACGCGAACCACGATTACCGGGGGGAGTGGGCCTGATGCTCGCCGACAAGGACCGCATCTTCACCAACGTCTACGGTTTTCAGCCGTGGAATATCGACGCGGCGATCATGCGCGGCGATTGGGACAATACCAAGGACCTGATGGCGCTCGGCCAGGACGCGATCATCGATGTGATGAAGGCGTCGGGTCTGCGTGGCCGTGGCGGGGCAGGGTTCCCGACCGGCACGAAATGGTCGTTCATGCCCAAGGAGCCAAAGCCCGACCGGCCGAACTTCCTCGTCATCAACGCCGATGAATCCGAGCCGGGCAGCTGCAAGGATCGCGAGATCATCCGTCACGATCCGCACAAGCTGATCGAGGGCGCGCTGATCGCCGGGTTCGCGATGCGCGCGCGCGCCGCCTACATCTACATCCGCGGCGAATATATCCGCGAGGCGGAGACGCTGTTCGCAGCCGTCGCCGAGGCATATGATCGTGGCTTCGTCGGCAAGAATGCGTGCGGTTCGGGCTACGACTTCGACGTGTTCGTTCACCGTGGTGCGGGCGCGTACATCTGCGGCGAAGAGACCGCGATGCTCGAAAGCCTCGAGGGCAAGAAGGGCCAGCCGCGCCTCAAGCCGCCATTCCCGGCGGGCGCAGGCCTCTATGGCTGCCCGACGACCGTCAACAACGTTGAGTCGATCGCGGTCGCACCAACGATCCTGCGGCGCGGTGCGGCCTGGTTCTCGAGCTTCGGCGCAGAGAACAACCGCGGCACCAAGCTGTTCCAGATCAGCGGGCATGTGAACAAGCCCTGCGTCGTCGAGGAAGAGATGAGCATCTCGTTCCGCGACCTGATCGAGACGCATTGCGGCGGTATTCGGGGCGGCTGGGACAATCTGCTCGCGGTGATCCCGGGCGGCTCATCGGTGCCATTGGTGCCCGCCGCGCAGATCATGGACTGCGCGATGGATTTCGATGGCCTGAAGGCGGTCGGCTCGGGCCTCGGCACCGCGGCGATCATCGTCATGGACAAGTCGACCGACATCGTCCGCGCGATCAGCCGCATCTCCTACTTCTACAAGCATGAGAGCTGCGGCCAGTGCACGCCGTGCCGCGAAGGCACCGGCTGGATGTGGCGCGTGATGGAGCGGATGCGCACCGGCGACGCCGAGCTGTCCGAGATCGACATGCTCCAGCAGGTCACCAAGCAGGTCGAGGGTCACTCGATCTGCGCGCTCGGCGACGCCGCAGCCTGGCCGATCCAGGGCCTGATCAAGCATTTCCGCCCAGAGATGGAACGCCGTATCCGCGAACGTGGTGGTGACACCGCGCCGATGATGGAAGCCGCAGAGTAATGCCCTTAGTCAAAGTCGATGGCGTAGAGATTGAGGTGCCGCAGGGTGCCACCGTGCTGCAGGCGTGCGAGCTTGCCGGCAAGGAGATCCCGCGTTTCTGTTACCACGAGCGCCTGAGCATCGCCGGCAATTGCCGGATGTGCCTGGTCGAGGTGAAGCCCGGTCCGCCCAAGCCGCAGGCGTCGTGCGCGCTGCCGGCGGCGGACAAGCAGGAGATCTTCACCAACTCGCCGATGGTCAAGAATGCCCGCGAGGGCATTATGGAATTCCTGCTGATCAACCATCCGCTCGATTGCCCGATCTGCGATCAGGGCGGCGAGTGCGATCTGCAGGATCAGTCGGTCGCCTATGGCCGCGGCCATTCGCGCTATGACGAGAACAAGCGCGCGGTCACCGAGAAATATATGGGGCCGATCGTGAAGACGGTCATGACCCGCTGCATCCAGTGCACGCGCTGCATCCGCTTTGCCGAGGAAGTGTCTGGCGTCGAGGAGATCGGTGCGATCTTCCGCGGCGAGGACATGCAGATCACCTCGTATCTCGAGAATGCGGTCAAGAGCGAGCTGTCGGGCAACGTCGTCGATCTGTGCCCGGTCGGCGCGCTGACCTCGAAGCCTTACGCGTTCGAGGCGCGTCCGTGGGAACTCCGCAAGACGCTGACGATCGACGTCATGGACGCGGTCGGCACCAACATCCGGCTCGACAGCCGTGGCCGCCAGGTGCTGCGCTGCGTGCCGCGGATCAACGAGGACGTGAACGAGGAGTGGGCGACCGACAAGACGCGCCACGCGATCGACGGTCTCGTGCGTCGTCGCCTCGACAAGCCCTATGTCCGCGTGAACGGCAAGCTCCAGCCCGCGACCTGGGACGAGGCCTTCGCGGCAATCAAGGCGGTTGATGCCGGGTCGAGCGTGGCCGCGGTCGCGGGCGATCTGGTCGACTGCGAGACGATGTACGCCGCCAAGGCGCTGCTCGCGAAGATGGGCTCGACGATGCTCGAGGGCCGCCAGACCGGCATGGCCTATGACGCGTCGAGCATCGCTGCGGTCAATTTCAACACGACGATCGCCGGCACCGAGCGTGCCGATGCGATCCTGCTGGTGGGCACCAACCTGCGCTGGGAAGCGCCGCTGGTGAACACGCGGGTCCGCAAGGCTATCAAGAAGGGCGCGAAGGTCTACGCGATCGGGCCCGAGACCGAGCTGACCTACAAGGTCGAGTGGCTCGGCGACGATCTGGCGCTGCTCGGCAATCTGCCCGACGCGGTGACCGAGGCGTTCGGCAAGGCCGAGCGTCCGATGGTGATCGTCGGTGGCGCGGCGCTGAAGGGTGGCCACGGCGCCGCACTGAAGCTCGTCGACACGCTGGGCCTCGTCAAGGACGGCTGGAACGGCTTCAACGTCGTCCATATGGCCGCGTCGCGGATGGGCGGGCTGATGCTCGGCTATGCGCAGACGGGCGGGATCGCCGACGTGATGGGGGCGAAGCTCGGCTTCTTCCTCGGCGCGGACGAGGTCGATTTCAGCCAGTTCGCGGGCTTCAAGGTGTTCGTGGGTCATCACGGCGACAAGGGGGCGGCAGCTGCCGACGTCATCCTGCCGGGCGTGACCTATGCCGAGAAGTCGGGAACCTGGGTCAACCTCGAGGGTCGCGTCCAGCGCGGCGAGCGTGCGGTGTTCGCGCCCGGCGATGCGCGCGACGACTGGTCGATCTTCCGCGCGCTGTCCGACACGCTCGGCCATACGCTGCCGTTCGACAGCTTCGAGGGGCTGCGCGAAGAAATGTTCGCTGCCGTTCCTGCGCTGCGTCACCAGGCGCTCGCAACGTTCGAGTGGAATCCGCCGTCGCTCGGCGGTGCGGGCGAAGGGGTTCTGGCCGGCTATCCGATCAAGGACTTCTACCTGACCAACGCGATCTGCCGCGCATCGCCGACGATGCAGCGTTGCTCGGCTGAACTTCTCCACGGGGAAGACTTTGCGGAGGCAGCCGAATGATCTCCTGGTTCGAATCCTCGCTCGGTTACGACTGGGCGTTCTTCCTCGCGACGATCATCGACATTCTCGCAATCGCGCTGCCGGTGATGCTGGCGGTCGCGATGATCATCTATGCCGATCGCAAGATCTGGGCGGCGATGGCGCTTCGGCGTGGTCCAAACGTGGTGGGTCCGTTCGGCCTGCTGCAGAGCTTTGCCGACGGCCTGAAGGTGTTCCTGCAGGAGACGATCGTCCCGGCAGCCGCCAATCGCGCGCTGTTCCTGCTGGCGCCGATCATCACCTTCACGGTCGCGCTGATCGTCTGGGCGGTGATCCCGTTCCAGCCCGGCGTCGTGCTCGCGGACATCAATGTCGGCTTGCTCTACGTGCTCGCGGCGTCGTCGCTCGGCGTGTACGGGATCATCCTCGCGGGCTGGGCGTCGAACTCGAAATATCCGTTCTACTCGGCGCTGCGTGCGGCCGCGCAGATGGTCAGCTACGAAGTCGCGATCGGGTTCATCCTGATCTCGGTCGTGCTGTGGTCGGGCACGTTCAACCTGTCCGGCATCGTGACCGCGCAGCAGAACATGTTCGGGCTGCACATCAACGGCTATATCGTCAATCCGCTGCTGTTCCCGATGGCGGTGATGTTCTTCATCTCGAGCCTCGCGGAAACGCAGCGTGCACCGTTCGATCTGACCGAGGCGGAGAGCGAGCTCGTCGCCGGTTACCAGACCGAATATTCGTCGATGGCGTTCGCGCTGTTCTGGTTGGGTGAGTACGCCAACGTCATCCTGATGTGCGCGCTCAACGCGACGCTATTCTGGGGTGGGTGGCTGCCGCCGGTCGACTGGGCGCCGCTGTATTACGTGCCCGGGATCATCTGGCTGTTCGCCAAGATCCTGTTCTTCTTCTTCCTGTTCAGCTGGGTGAAGGCGACCGTTCCGCGTTATCGCTATGATCAGCTGATGCGGCTCGGCTGGAAGATTTTCCTGCCCGTCTCGCTGTTCTGGGTTTTCCTCGTGTCGGGCGTGTTGATGCTGACGCGCGTTGGAGTGGGTTCATGAGCGTTGCTCAGATCATCAAGTCGTTCACCCTGTGGGAATTCGTGAAGGCGCACGCGTTGACGCTTCGCTATTTCTTCAAGGAAAAGGCGACGATCAACTATCCGTACGAGCGTAACCCGGTGTCCCCGCGGTTCCGCGGTGAGCATGCGCTGCGTCGTTATCCCAATGGCGAAGAGCGGTGCATCGCGTGCAAGCTGTGCGAGGCCGTGTGCCCCGCCCAGGCGATCACGATCGAGGCCGAGCCGCGCGACGACGGCTCGCGCCGCACGACGCGCTACGACATCGACATGACCAAGTGCATCTATTGCGGCCTGTGCGCCGAGGCGTGCCCGGTCGATGCGATCGTCGAGGGTCCGAATTACGAATTCTCGACCGAGACGCGCGAAGAGCTGATCTACGACAAGTCGAAGCTGCTCGATAACGGCGATCGCTGGGAAAGCGCGATCGCGGCGAACCTTGCCGCCGATGCGCCGTACCGTTAAGCGAGCGCCGCGATGACACAGATTAACTCCGTCATCCCAGCGCAGGCTGGGATCTCCCCGTTTCCGAGCGCGCCCGCGCGGCGTGAGACCCCGGCGTTCGCTGGGGTGACGAGGACCTCATGATCCAGGCCTTAGCCTTTTATCTCTTCGCTTTCGTCGTCGTCCTGTCGGGCGCCATGACGATCGCGTCGCGCAATCCGGTCCATTCGGTGATGTGGCTGATCCTCGCCTTCTTCAACGCGGCGGGTCTGATGATCCTCGTCGGGGCCGAGTTCATCGCGATGCTGCTCGTCATCGTCTATGTCGGCGCGGTCGCGGTGCTGTTCCTGTTCGTTGTCATGATGCTCGACATCGACTTTGCCGAGATGCGTGCCGGCGTGGCACGGTACTTCGGTATCGGGCTGGCGCTCGCGGTCGCACTCGCAGCCGAGGTGATGATCGCGATCGGCGCGTGGAGCACGGGGCCGATCCAGCTCGCGCGGCGCGCGGCGCCGATCGATGCGCGGGTGCCCAACATCCAGGCGATCGGCAATCTGCTCTACACGCGCTATCTGTTCGTGTTCGAGGCGGCCGGGCTCGTCCTGCTCGTCGCGATGATCGGTGCGATCGTGCTGACGCATCGCCAGCGTGGCGGCGTGAAGGCGCAGAACATCAGCCGTCAGAACGCACGCCGTCCGCAGGACGCAACGCGCAACACGCGCCCGGTCGTCGGGCAGGGAGTCGAACTGTGACGATCGGTCTCGTCCACTACCTCGTCGTCGCGGCGATCCTGTTCACCATGGGGGTGCTCGGCATCTTCCTGAACCGCAAGAACCTTATCGTCATCCTGATGGCGATCGAGCTGATCCTGCTCGCGGTGAACATCAATCTCGTCGCCTTCTCGGCCTTCCTCAACGATCTCGTCGGACAGGTGTTCGCGATGTTCGTGCTGACGGTCGCGGCGGGTGAGGCCGCGATCGGCCTGGCCATCCTGGTCATCTATTTCCGCGGTCGCGGCACCATTGCGGTCGACGACGTCAACCGGATGAAGGGGTAATACGGTTGATCCAGCTTATCGTCTTCCTGCCGTTACTGGCCGCGATCGTTGCCGGGTTCGGCAATCGCGCGATCGGCAACGTGCCGGCGAAAATCGTCACCACGGCCGCGTTGTTCGCGTCGTGCCTGTTGTCATGGCCGATCTTCCTCGGCTTCATGGCGGGCACCAGCAGCGCGACCGTCGAGCCGTTGCTCAACTTCATCCAGTCGGGCGACGTGAACGTCGCGTGGTCGCTGCGCGTCGATGCGCTGACCGCGGTGATGCTCGTCGTCGTCACGTCGGTGTCGGCTCTCGTCCATCTGTATAGCTGGGGCTATATGGATGAGGATCCCGACCAGCCGCGCTTCTTCGCGTATCTGTCGCTGTTCACCTTCGCGATGCTGATGCTCGTGACCGCGAACAATCTCGTCCAGATGTTCTTCGGCTGGGAAGGGGTGGGCCTCGCGTCTTACCTCCTGATCGGGTTCTGGTTCCGCAAGCCGTCGGCCAGCGCTGCCGCGATCAAGGCGTTCGTCGTCAACCGCGTCGGCGATCTTGGCTTCATGCTCGGCATCTTCGGCACGTTCCTGGTGTTCGGCACGGTCTCGATCCCCGAGATCCTGGCCGCGGCGCCCGGCATGGCCGGATCGACGATCGGCTTCCTCGGCTACCGCTTCGATACGATGACGGTGCTCTGCCTGCTGCTGTTCGTCGGCGCGATGGGCAAGTCGGCACAGCTCGGCCTGCACACCTGGCTGCCGGACGCGATGGAAGGCCCGACCCCGGTGTCGGCGCTGATCCACGCGGCGACGATGGTCACCGCGGGCGTGTTCATGGTGTGCCGCCTGTCGCCGATGTTCGAGATGAGCCCGGTCGCGCTGACCGTGGTCACCTCGGTCGGAGCCGCGACCTGCCTGTTCGCCGCCACTTGCGGCCTCGTCCAGACCGACATCAAGCGCGTCATCGCCTATTCGACCTGTTCGCAGCTCGGCTACATGTTCTTCGCAGCCGGTGTCGGCGCGTACGGCGCGGCGATGTTCCACCTGTTTACGCATGCCTTCTTCAAGGCGCTGCTGTTCCTGGGTGCCGGCTCGGTGATCCATGCGATGCACCACGAGCAGGACATGCGCTATTATGGCGGCCTGCGTAAGAAGATCCCGGTGACCTTCTGGGGCATGATGGCGGGTACGCTCGCGATTACCGGCGTTGGCATCCCCGGCATCTTCGGCAACACCGCATTCGGGTTCGCAGGCTTCCATTCGAAGGATGCGATCATCGAGGCGAGCTGGGCCGCGGGTCAGCCGGGCGTGTGGTTCGTCGGCGTGCTCGTCGCATTGCTCACCAGCTTCTATTCGTGGCGCGTGATGTTCCTCACCTTCTGGGGCAAGCCGCGCTGGGCCGCTTCGGAGCATATCCAGCATGCGCTCCACGACGCTCATGGTCACGACGACCATGCGCACGACGCGCATCATGTCGACGATCACCACGCGAACCCGGCAAAGGCCGAGGACGCAGGCCATGCGCCGCACGATCATCACGATGCCGCGCATGCGGTGGCCGAGGGCGATGGCGGGTATCACCCGCATGAGAGCCCGCTGCCTATGCTCATCCCGCTGATCGTCCTGTCGATCGGCGCGGTGCTCGCGGGCTTCGTGTTCCACGGTTACTTCATCGAGCCGAGCGCGGGCGAAGAGTTCTGGAAGGGCGCACTCGCGTTCCGCGAACATCTGATGCACGAGATGCACGGCGTGCCGCTCATCATCAAGCTGTCGGCGACGATCGCGATGCTGCTCGGCCTGCTGACCGCCTGGTACGCCTATATCAAGAACCCGTCCTTCCCGGGCAAGGTGATTGAACAGTTCGGCGTGCTCTACGACTTCCTGCTGCATAAGTGGTATTTCGACGAGCTATACGACCTGATCTTCGTCCGCCCTGCCTTCGCGATCGGCCGCTTCCTGTGGCACCGCGGTGACGAGAAGACGATCAACCGGTTCGGCCCCGACGGGTCGGCCTGGCTGGTCCAGGTCGGCGCGCGCGTCGCCGGCCGCTTCCAGACGGGATATCTCTACACCTATGCCTTCGTCATGCTGATCGGCCTGACAGCCGCCGTAACCTGGGCGATCGGACTCTATTGATGACCGGCTTTCCTATCCTCTCCGTCCTGATCGCGGTCCCGATGATCGCGGCTATCGCGTGCCTGTTCGTCTCGGCGAACACGGCCCGGATGCTCGCGCTGGCGGCGACGCTGATCGACTTCGTACTCGGCATTATGCTGTGGATGAACTTCGACATCGGCGGCGCGCAGTGGCAGTTCGTCGAACATGCCCCCGGCATCTTCGGGCCGTTCGGCTGGTCGCTCGGTATCGACGGCTTCGCGCTGATGCTGATCATGCTCAGCGTGTTCCTGATGCCGATCTGCATCGGTGCCAGCTGGCGCTCGATCACGACGCGCGTGCCGGAATATATGGCGGCGTTCCTGTTCACCGAAGTGCTGATGATCGGCACGTTCGCGGCGCAGGACCTGTTCCTGTTCTACGTGTTCTTCGAAGCCGGCCTGATCCCGATGTACCTGATCATCGGCATCTGGGGCGGCGCAAACCGGATCTACGCGTCGTACAAGTTCTTCCTGTACACGCTGCTCGGCTCGGTCCTGATGTTCATCGCGATGCTGTACATGGCGAAGACCGCCGGTACGACCAGCATCCCGGCGCTGCTGAACTACGACTTCCCGGCGCATGTGCAGACGTGGCTGTGGCTGGCGTTCTTCGCGTCGTTCGCGGTCAAAATGCCGATGTGGCCGGTCCATACCTGGTTGCCCGACGCGCACGTGCAGGCGCCGACCGCAGGGTCGGTGATCCTGGCCGGCGTGCTGCTGAAGCTTGGCGGATACGGCTTCCTGCGCTTCCTGCTGCCGATGTTCCCCGAAGCCTCGGGCCAGTTGACCTGGCTGATCTTCGGTCTGTCGGCGGTCGCGGTGATCTACACGTCGCTGGTCGCGCTCGTGCAGTCGGACATGAAGAAGCTGATCGCCTATTCGTCGGTCGCGCATATGGCGATCGTCACGATCGGTCTCTTCGCGTTCAACCGCCAGGGTATCGAAGGCGCGATGATCATGATGCTGAGCCACGGGCTGGTATCGGGTGCATTGTTCCTGTGCGTCGGCGTGATCTACGACCAGCTCCATACGCGCGAGATCTCCCGCTATGGTGGTCTGGCGATCAACATGCCGCGCTATGCGATCTTCTTCCTGTTCTTCACCATGGCGTCGATCGGTTTGCCGGGCACCAGCGGCTTCGTCGCCGAGTTCCTGTCGCTGATGGGCACCTATCAGGTCTCGACCTGGACGGCGCTGCTCTGCACGACGAGCATCATCCTCGGCGCAGCGTACATGCTGTATCTCTACCGTCGCGTGGTCTTTGGCGAGATCAAGTCGGACGAGGTTCGCGGCATGGTAGACCTGTCGGCGCGCGAATTCTGGTTGCTCGCGCCGATCGCAGCCGTCGTGCTGTGGATGGGCGTCTATCCCGAGAGCTTCCTCGCGCCGATGCGCAAGGATGTCAGCGTCCTGCTCGCGCGCGTCGACCGCGCCAAGCCGGCCAGCGATTCGAACCCAACTGCGGGGAAGCCCGCCACCGTGCATGAAGCCGCGCACGGGGAGGCACACTGATGGAATACGCCGCTAACATCGCAATGACGCTGCCCGAGCTGGTGCTGGCGCTGGGCGCGATCGCGCTGATGCTCGTCTCGGCCTGGGGCGGGGACACGTCGACGCGCGCCGTGTCGATCGCCTCCGTGTTCGTCTTGGTCGGCGCCGGGATCGCGTTGGTCGGCCCGGCATCGTCGGGCGGCTATGCGTTCGACGGCCTCTACCGTGCCGATGCGTTCGGTGCCTTTGCCAAGGTGCTGATCTATATCGCCTCCGCGGTCGCTATCATGATGGCGCCGAGCTTCTTCGCGCGGTCACAGGGCGAGGATCTTCGTCCCGAATACCCCGTGCTGATCCTGCTGTCGGCCTGTGGCATGGGCATCATGGTCTCGGCCAGCGACATGCTGACGCTCTATGTCGGTCTCGAGCTGCAGAGCCTTGCGGCGTACGTCCTCGCCAGCTTCATGCGGCGCGACGGGCGCTCGGCCGAGGCGGGTCTGAAGTATTTCGTGCTCGGCGCGCTCGCCAGCGGCATCCTGTTGTACGGCATCTCGCTGGTCTACGGTTTCAGCGGCACGACATTGTTCTCGGGCATCGCCGACGCCTATGCCGGGACCAAGTCGCTTGGCTTGCTGTTCGGTCTGGTGTTCGTCTTCGCAGGGCTTGCATTCAAGATCAGCGCAGTGCCGTTCCACATGTGGACGCCCGACGTCTATGAAGGCGCACCGACCCCGGTCACCGCCTTCTTCGCCTCGGCTCCCAAGGTCGCGGCAATGGCGATGGCGGTGCGCGTCGCGATCGAGGCAATGGGGCCGGCAACGGACCAGTGGCGCCAGATCGTGATCTTCGCGGCGCTCGCCTCGATCATCCTCGGCGCGGTCGCCGCCATCGGCCAGACCAACGTCAAGCGCCTGCTGGCCTATTCGTCGATCAACAATGTCGGCTTCGCACTGATCGGTCTCGCTGCAGGGACGCCGGAAGGTGTGTCGGGCGTGCTGATGTATCTGACGATCTATGTCGCGATGACCTTGGGCTCGTTCCTGGTCGTGCTGCAGATGCGCGGCGATGACGGGCAGCCGGTCGAGACGATCGCGAGCCTGGCGGGCATGTCGCGGACGCGGCCGGGGCTTGCCGCCGCACTCGCGATCTTCATGTTCAGCCTTGCCGGTATTCCGCCGCTGTTCGGCTTCTATGCGAAGTTCGCGGTGTTCAGTGCGGCAGTCGATGCAGGCCTCTTCCCGCTCGCCGTGGTCGGCATCGCGGCATCGGTGATCGGCGCCTATTATTACCTGCGCGTCGTCAAGACGATGTACTTCGACGATCCGGCACCCGCCTTTGCGCCGATGGAGAACAAGGTCGAGGGCGGGTTGATCGCGCTGGCGGCGGTATTCGTCTCGCCGGCCGGCTATCTGCTCATCCCCGTGCTCGGCGCATGGACGATGGCGGCAGCGCGGGCGTTGTTCTGAGCATTATCCGTACCGTTGCGGAGACAGGATCGACCAATGCCGACCTGCTGGCGCTGGCTCGCACCGGCGCCGATGACGGCCTCTGGCTGAGGGCGGTTCGGCAGACTGCAGGACGCGGCCGGCAGGGGCGGGAATGGTCGTCCCCCGACGGCAATCTCTATGCGAGCACGCTGGTGCGGTTGCGCCTGGGCGATCCGCCCGCCGCCAGCCTCGCGCTCGTCGCGGCAGTCGCGTTGTATGAGGCCGTGTCGACCTTCGTCGTTGCCGGTATCCGACAGGGAACCACGGACTCGAGCGCGACGCTGCTGCTCAAATGGCCGAACGACCTGTTACTTGCCGATGCCAAGCTGTCCGGCATCCTGCTCGAGCGCGCGGACGATGCGGTCGTCGTTGGTTTCGGCGTCAATATCGCGCACCATCCCGAGTTGGCCGATCGCAAGACGACTGATCTCACGGTGCACGGCGTCGTCGTTGAGCCCGCGTCGTTCCTCGACATCCTTGCCGACGGGTTTGCGCGCTGGGTCGCGCGCTGGCGGACGGAGGGGCTGGCGCCGGTCCGCGCGCGCTGGATCGATTGCGCGCATCCGGCGGGCACCCCGCTGACCGCTCGGCTCGCCGACGGCGACGCGGTCGAGGGGCTGTTCGTGGGGCTCGATAGCGATGGCGCGTTGATCCTGCGCACCGCGACGGGCGAGCGTCGTGTCATCCACGCCGCCGACATATTCCTGCTGTGATGCGGCGCGTCATCGCCATCGCCGCGGGTCTCGACTATGCACTATCCGCACGGAAAGGTTGAAGGTCCCCGCATGCTGCTCGCCATCGATGCCGGCAATACCAATGTCGTGTTCGCGCTCGTCGAGAAGGGCGTCATCGTCGCGCGGTGGCGGATCGCGACCGATCCGCGTCGTACCGCGGACGAGTATGCGGTGTGGCTGAGCCAGCTGATGCAGCTTGGCGGGCATGACCGAGGCGCGGTCGAGGGCGTGATTATCGCAACGGTGGTGCCGCGCGCGCTGCACAATTTGCAGGTGCTGGCGTCGAAATATTTCGCGACCGAGGCGCTGATCGCCGGTCGTGCCCCGGTCGAATGGGGGATCGCAATCGATGTCGACGAGCCGGCATCGCTCGGCGCTGACCGTGCGGTCAACACGATCGCCGCGCATGCGCTGCACGACGGCGACCTGATCGTCATCGATTTCGGCACCGCGACCACGTTCGACCTCGTCGACTATCGCGGCGCGTACAAGGGCGGCATCATCGCGCCGGGAATCAACCTGTCGCTCGACGCGCTGGTCACCGCTGCCGCCAAATTGCCGCGGATCGCGATCGAGGCGCCCGCCGATACCAGCGTGATCGGGCTGAACACGGTCTCGCAGATGCACATCGGCATCTATTGGGGCTATGTCGCGATGATCGAGGGGCTGGTCGCGCGGATGAAGGCCGAGGTCGGGCGTCCGGTCAAGGTCATCGCGACCGGCGGACTTGCGACCCTCTTCGAAAAACAGACCGACGTGTTCGACGTCATCGAGGCCGACCTGACGATCCAGGGGCTGGCGATGATGTGGGACCGTCACCATATCTAGGGCCATTGGGCTCGCGCCAACCGGCCTGCGGGCCACATTCCCCTGTAATCCTGAAAGTAATCAATGACTCCGAAGAACGAACTCCTTTTCTGTGGCCTTGGCGGCTCCGGCGAAATCGGCATGAACGTCAACCTGTATGGCTGCCAGGGCAAATGGGTGATGGTCGATCTCGGCATCACCTTTGCCGATCCGCAATATCCCGGCGTCGACGTCATCCTGCCCGACCTGTCCTTCATCGAGGAGCGGATCGACGATCTGCTCGGCATCGTGATCACGCACGGCCATGAAGACCATATCGGATCGCTGCCCTATCTTGCCGAAGACCTGGGCGTGCCGATCTATGCGACGCCGTTCACGATGGGGCTGGTCCGCGGCAAGCTCGAGGAAGAGGGGATCGCCAACCGCGTGAAGCTCAAGATGATCCCGATGGGCGGCAACTTCCAGCTCGGGCCGTTCGGCTTCACCTTCGTCGAAATGTCGCATTCGATTCCCGAGGCGAACGCGCTGCTGATAGACACGCCCTATGGTCGCGTGTTCCACACCGGCGACTGGAAGCTCGACAAGAACCCGGTGATCGGCAATCCGACCAAGCCCGAAGGCTTCATGGCGATCGGCGACAAGGGCGTCGACGTCCTGGTCTGCGATTCGACGAACATCTTCAACACCACCGCGTCGGGGAGCGAGAGCACAGTCCGCAAGGGCCTGTTCGAAGAGGTCAGCAAGGCCAAGGGCCGGGTGATGATCACCAGCTTCGCGTCGAATGCTGCTCGGCTCCACACGTTCGGCGAAGTGGCGAAGGAAACCGGGCGCAAGCTGTGCGTCACTGGACGCTCGCTCGACCGGATCATCAAGGTCGCGCGTGCGACGGGGTATCTGAAGGATTTCCCCGAGACGATCGATCCCGACACCGCGATGCGGCTGCCCAAGAACAAGGTCCTGATCATCGCCACCGGCGGGCAGGGCGAGGAGCGCGCTGCGCTCGCGCGGGTCGCCAATGGCAGCCATACGATCACGCTCGAGGCCGATGACACGGTGATCTTCTCGTCGAAGCAGATCCCCGGCAACGAGGTTCAGATCGGCCGCATCCAGAACACGCTGGCCGCCAAGGGCATCCGGATGGTGACCGAGCGCCAGGCGCACGTCCACGTCTCGGGCCATCCCGGCCAGCCGGAACTCGCGCAGATGTACGAGTGGCTGCGTCCCGACACGCTGATCCCGACGCATGGCGAGATGCGCCACATGATGGAACATGCGCGCTTTGGGCTGGAGCAGGGGATTCCCCGTGCGCTGGTGCAGAGCAACGGCGACATCGTCCGGCTGGCGCCCAAGGGGCCGGTCAAGATCGGCAATGCGACGGTCGGCCGCCTGGTCCTCGACGGTGACGTGATCCTGCCGGCGGACGGCACTACGCTCAATGAGCGTCGCAAGCTGGCGATCAACGGCCAGATTTCGGTCGCGGTAGCGATCGGCAAGGACGGGCGGATGCTCGGCCAGCCGCAGGTCCGCGTTCAGGGCGTGCCGGTGGAGGAAGATCGTGCCGCGTTCGTCGCGGATGCGGTCCAGGCGGTTGCCGACACCGTGCGGGGCGGCAAGCGCGATATCGACAAGATGCGTGAGCAGGTCCGGCTTGCGGTCCGCAAGGTCTCGACGCGCTGGACCGGCAAGAAGCCGATCGTCGACGTTCTGCTGATCGAAGGCTGAGCCGATGCGCTGGACCTCGGCACTCGCGATCTACGTCCTGTTCTGGGCGTTCTCGGTGTTCCTGGTCCTGCCATTCGGTGTGCGGACGACGCGTGAGGTCGGGGGCGAAACCGTCCCCGGCCAGTCCGAGAGTGCGCCGCATGATTTCCACGCCGGCCGGGTCGCCTGGCGCGTGACGATCGTCGCAACGACGCTGTTCGTGCTGTTCCAGCTGAATTACGCTTACGGCTGGATCACGCCGCAGATGTTCGACCTGTTCGACACACGCGACATGGTCCGCCGCTAGCGCGACCGGGGCGGGCGCCCCCTTTAGCGGAGGCGTTCGATCGCCTGTGCGAGCGCCACGTAGAGTTTGCCCATATCCGACGAGAGCAGGGTGACACCGAGCGGTGAGCCGTCGCGCTGTGCCAGGATCGCGCGCAACATCGATTCGAAGTCGTGGATGTAGCGGTTCACCATTTCGCGGAAGCCCGCATCGTCGTCATACAGGTTCGCGATCGACCGGGCGTCGTTCGTATCGAGGATGCGCACCGCACGGCGGGTGAAGACGCCGCGATCGCCCTTGAGATAGGCGGCCCAGGCGCTGTCGGCGACTTCGGGCGCGAACGCCTTGGCGATGTCGATCGAGGCCGAATTTAGCGATTCAATGAGCAGCGAGACCCGCCGCGCGAACGTGTCGCGGTCGGCGGTTTCGCGGTCGTTGCGCGCCTCTTCGAGTCGGGTTTCGACGACCGCTGTCTGCTGTGCGATCGCCTCGACCTGTGCCGCCAGCCGCTCGGTCGCGCGCGTCGTCGCGTCGACCGCGGCGTCGGTCGCGTCGCCGATCGCCTGGATCTGCCGATCGACGGTGTCGCCGGTCGCGCGGCGCAGCGCAGCACTGCTGGCGAGCTCGAGCGCCTGCGCGGCGTCGGGAATGACCTGAGCGAGCGTGTGGCGCGCTGTATCCGCCGCCGCGGTCGCGGTCTCGCGGACGCGCAGCAACGCCTCGACGAGACGGGGTGCGGCCTCTTCGGAGAAGCTGTTGGTGCGATCGATCGTCTCGTCGACCATCTGGCCCAGTGCGTCCGCCTTGGCGCGACCCGAGGCCAGCGTGTCGAGCAGCGTGTTCGACAGGCGATCGAGCACGCTACGCTGTTCGGCGATGACACCGGCAATCGCCTCAATCGCGTCGTGCGTACTTTCGGCCGCGGTGACGAGCGCGAGCAATTCGGGCTTTGCCGCGACCACGATCGCCTTGCTGTCGGCGACGCGCCGGTCGAGCCGGGACAGCGCGTCAGGCAGGGTTTCGTCGATCTCGCGCGCCGCGGCGTCGAGGGCGATCAGCAGCGATTCGGTCGTGCCGATCGTCCGCCCCGCCATCGCCTCGCCCGAGCGGAGCGCCTCGGTCATCGCGTCCGCCGAGCCGCCCAGTGCGCTGATCGACGCAGCGAGCAGCTGGGTTCGTTCGACACCATGATGGTGGAGCGTGTCGATCCGCGTCTCGACCTGGTCGAGGCCTGAACCGAGCGAGCCGAGGATATCCTCCCCGGCTGTACGCTGCTCCTCTAGGCGGCGCGCCACCTGGGCGATCGCCGAATCGACGCCGGCGATCCGGTCGGCAATCGCCTCGGCGCTCGCGCGCGTCGCGCCGTCGAGCGCCACCTGATTGGCGCGGACCATCGCCAGCACCGCGTCACCCTGCGCGGCAATGCCCTTGCGTGCGTCGTCGACCGCATCCGCTGTACGCCCGAGCAGTGCGTCAACCTCCGCGGACATCGTCTCGGTAACCGCCTCGAGCCGGGCGCCGGCGGTTTCACTGGTCGCCTCCATCCGGATAATATGTGCGGCCAGCCGCTGCGCCGCGCCGCTCGCCACCGCATCGGCCTCCCGCCCACGGGCCGCCAGCGCGCCGATCTGCGCATCGAGGGCACCGGCATGCTCGCTGGCGGAAAGGCCGGCGCGTTCGAGCTGGTCCGCCATCGCTTCGGTCTCGGCATGCGCGCGCGGCAGCGAGGCAAGCAGGACACCGAGCGACGTCTGCGTCGCGTCGGCCGCGGCAACGAGGCTGCGCGTGTGCGCGTCGGCGCGTTCGATCTCGGTCGCGAAGCCTTCGCCGATCGCGCCGAGAAACTGATGCGCGGTCTCGCCCATCGTCATCAGCGTGTCGACCTGGTCCGCCAGATGACGGCGATTGCGGTCGATCGTCTGCGCGGTCGCGGCGACCGCCTGTTCGAGCCGGGCGGACTCCGCCTGCATCGCGCGCGCCGTGACCCCGAACCGCGCCGCCTCGGCCCGGCTCGTCCGCATCGCGAGCAACCAGATGATGCCGATCAGCGCCGGCACGACGCACAGCGCTGCGAGGAGCTGGACCAGCGCGACCGGTCCGATCGCACCGATCTCGCCGCGGACGAGCCAGAGCATGACGGCGAGCCAGAGCAGGACCGCGGCGATCGCCGCACCCGCGAAGATCCGCCCGCGATCGGCGCCGTCGTCGTCCGCCGGCAGGATATAGTCGTCGATAAACACGGGTGCGCGTTCCTTCAAAGGCGGTGGTGGGACGTCGCCAAGGTCCGGATCCCGGGCAGGGTCCGCGCGCAGGCCGATGATGGAAGAACCCCCGTTCATGTCCGGGTTTTACCATGAAATCGGCTTTGACAAAGCGAATAGCGCAACCTCCCGTTAAGTCGGTCGCGTGTACGCCCCATCTCATGGCCTATGATCCCGGAGCAATCGACGCCGCCCTGGCAGCCGCGGTCGGGGACGATCCGCTGCTGATCGCCGACCTGCACCTCGCCTTCACCCACAGCGCCGCCGACGCGCTGGACGCTATGGTGGACGCATCCGACGCCGAGGCATGGCGCGCCGCGGCATGGCGGCTGAAGGGGCTGGCGGCGAGCTTTGGCGCGATGCCGCTGATGACGCTGGCGCGCGCGGCGGCCGACACCCCGCCCGGCGACGACGACATGCTGCGTCGGCTGCGCGACGCGGTAAAGCAGCTTTGACCCGGATGCAGGGCGGTGATCTGCGCGTGCTTCTGACGCACGGGCTTTGCATCCGTCGTTTCGACGCCTAACAGCCGCAGATGCTTGCCGGGCTTCTCTTTGCTATTCACGATGCCGACGATCGCCCCGATCGCCTGGCTGCCACTTTGCCGTTCAGCGGCGTCACGCTGATCGAGTATCAGGCGCGGTTGCTGATTGCAGCCGGCGTGCGTCAGGTCATCGTGGTCGTCGCGCGGCTGACGCCTGAGTTGCTGGGCGCGATCAATCGCATCAACCGCCGTGGTGTCGCGGTCGATACCGTCCGGACTGCGGCCGAGGCGATGGAAAAGCTCCATCCGCTGGCGCGCGTCTTGATGCTCGGCGATGGGCTGGTGACGACCGAGAGCATCGTCGCGGCGATGGCGAACGAGGGCGGCGATGCGCTGCTCGTCGTGCCTGAGGACGATGCGGGACCCGGGTTCGAGCGCGTCGGTGGCCAGATGGCATGGGCCGGTGTCGCCCGGCTGGAGCCCGCATGGATCGCCGAAGTCGCGGGCCTGCCCAATGATTACGACCTTCAATCGACGCTGCTGCGGATCGCGGTGCAGGCGCGCGCGGTGCAGATCCTGCTGCCGACCGATGCAATTCGCAGCGGGCACGGCATCGAGCGCGAGGCGCGGACGCTGGAAGAACGCGGCCGTGCCGTGCTGGCGACGATCGTGTCGGGGCGCAGCGGCTGGTTCGACCGTTTCGTGCTCGCGCCGATCGCCAGGCTCGGCCTGCCGTTCCTGGTCGATAAGAGCGTTGCTGGCACGACCGTCGGCGCGACGTCGCTGGGTATCGCCGCAGCCGGGCTTGGCGCCATGCTGTTCGGCTGGCTGGCGACCGGACTGGTGCTTGCCAGCACGGCCTGTGTCGGTCTGGCGATCGGCTCGGTGCTGAGTGGCCTGCGCGACGATGAGTCGGTCGCGACGATGCAGACGCGCGGAATCGGCGTCGTCAGCGCGCTCGCCGTTCTGCTGTTTGCCTTTCTGTGGGCGGGCTATTCGGCCGACAACAGCGCGCTGGTCATGGCGGCCGCACTGCTCGCGATCGCAGCGCTGGGCGAACGCGCGATCGTCGAGCGGGCGCGTCGCATGTGGTGGGGCAGTGCGCCGGCCTATCTGCTGATTGTCACGATCGTCGCGATCCTCGGATTTCCGCTGTTGGGCCTTGCGATCGCCGGGCTGTACGCGACGGTCACGCTGGCTGCGGCAATCGAGCATCTTCGTCTTCAGCCTTAGTACCGCCTTAATAATAAGGGGGTAGGCACGGCGCATGTCGGTTGGCTCTGAACCCTTGCCTGATCCCGCGCTGTCACGCGCGAGTGCGATCGCGCGCGCCGCGCGTGCGCGTCAGCGGGCCGACGACCGGCTGGAAACCACGATCACCGACTTTTTCCTGACCGCCGATGCGCGGCTGGAGGAACGTACGCGGTTGATGCTGGCACATGTCCTGCGCGGCATCATCGGGGCGATCGAGGCGGATATCCGCCGTCATGCCGCCCGCGTTCTTGCCGGGCTGGGGGAGACGACGCGGGCGGAGGCGATCCTGACGCAGGGCGGCGCCTTGCTGCGGCTGACGCGGTCGGGGGTGTTGCGCGACCGCGATCTGATGAAGGACCTGATCGCACGCGTCCGGCATGACCTGATCGCCGATGCCCTTCCCGCCGCGATCGCCGGTCCCGAGGAGCCGAGCCTGTTGATCCGCCTGACGGGGGTGTCGGATACGACCGTCGCCACCGCGGCCGGCGCGCTGCTCGCGGCGGAAAGCCGGCGTCGCGCGGCCAATGAATCGGGAATGATCGCGGGAAGCGACGTGCCCGCCGACCTGCATCGCCGCCTCGTCTGGTGGGTAGCCGCGGCGGTGCGCGACGGGCTTGACGATGCCTTGAAGGACGCTGGCGAGATGGTCGCGATGCAGGGCCGCGGGCAGAGCGATCAGGCGATCACCGAAGCGGCGCTGCGCAGCCTTGCCGCGCATGATGACGCGGAGCGCCCCGAAGCCGTCGCGATCCGCCTCGCCGCAGCGATCGATGCCCGTCGCGACGAATTGCCGGCGCTGCTGGTCGAGGCGCTCGGCGACCGGCGTCTGACCCTGTTCGTCGCGGTGCTGGCGCATGCGATCGGGATTGATGCCGAACAGGTCCGGGTGATCGTACTCGATCCCGACGGAGAGCAACTGTGGCTGGCACTGCGGGCGGCGGATCTCGACCGGGAGACGATCGCGCGGATCGGACTGGCGCTGGCCGATGCCGATCCGCGCCGTGATATCGAAAGTTTCGCCGACGCGCTCGACAGCATCGCGAGCGTCGCGGTCGACGATGCGCGCGCGGCGATCGCACCGCTGGCGATGCACCGCGAGTTTCGCGCGGCGTTGCGGGCGCTGGCCGGGGCAGACCGACGATGACGGGATATATGACAGGCGACACTGCGGTCGCACTGGCGGAAGTGGCAGGGGACGGCGTGTTGCTGTCGGCGGATCCGATCCTGCTTGCGCTCAACAGCCGCGCCGGGGGGGTGATCGGCGCGCCGATCGCGGTGCCGCAGCTCGCAATGATCGCACGCCTGGCGCGCCGGCTGGGAATCGCGGTTTCGCGCAGCGTGGTGATCGCCGATGACGACGTCGATCTCGATCTGTGGGTCCGTGCGCAGCCCGAGGGCGATACGGTCGGCCTTGCGGTGAGCGGCTGGCGCGAACTCCAGCCGTGGCGTCCAGCGGCACCAAACCCCGGTGCAGGCGTCGATTTCCTGTCGAGTGGTGCCGACTGGCGCTGGGAGACCGACGCTGCACTTCGCCTGACATTCGTATCGCCCGACGCAGGGCCCCGCATGGGCGTCGACCCGCTCGCGCTGCTCGGCAAGCCGCTGACGAGCCTCGTCATGCTCGACAGCGGCGATGACGGCGCGCTGCCGATCCTCGACGCGGTCGCGCGCCGCCAGCCGCTCGACGCACAGCCCGCGCGGCTGCGGGGGTCGGGCCGCGCGATCATGCTGAGCGCCGTGGTTCGCCGTGACGCGGAACGTGCCTTTGCGGGGTTCATCGGCAGCGGGCAACTG
>NZ_JPJC01000212.1:0-7328 GCF_000733135.1 Sphingomonas sp. FUKUSWIS1 | reverse complement strand
CCCGCCAAGCCGCGGCCGGCGGGGGCGGACCAGCTGTCGCCGACCTTCACCGCCGGGCTAGACCGTGCGCTGCGGACGCCGCTGGCGCGCATCGTTGCGAACGCCGACAGTATCCATGCGCAGACCGATGGCCTGGTGCAGCCCGATTATGCCGATTATGCGGCAGATATCGCCAATGCCGGCCGCCATCTGTTGGCGCTGGTCGACGATCTGGTCGATCTTCAGGCGGTCGAGCGGCCCGACTTCGCGCTGCTTCTCGAGACGATCGATCTGGCCGATATTGCGCGGCGTGCTGCCGGGCTGCTGGCGGTGCGGGCGGGCAACGCAAACGTGACGATCACCCGGCCCGCCGCGGAAGCCCGCGTCGTCGCGCGCGGTGATTTCCGGCGCGTGTTGCAGATCCTGGTCAATTTGATCGGCAACGCGGTGCGCTATTCGCAGTCGGGTGGCGCGGTGCAGGTGACGACGCATACGGGGAGCGATCAGGTGACCGTCGTCGTCGCGGATACCGGCAAGGGCGTGGCGCCCGCGGATCATGCGCGAATTTTCGAGAAGTTCGAGCGGGTCGACGCGTCCGAGCCGGGCGGCAACGGCCTCGGGCTCTATATCGCGCGGCGGCTGGCACGCGCGATGGGCGGCGACCTGACGATCGACAGCGCGATCGGCGAGGGGGCTCGGTTCGTGTTGTCGTTACCGACGCAGGCGACGCGCGGCCAGGATCAGTACCAGGCCTAATACCGCGAGCGCGGCGCCGCGGTCCGCCCAAGGCCGCTGATCGAGCATGAAGCTCGATCGCGGCCAATGGACATATCCAAGCCCCTGGCCGATCCACAGGAACCCCATCAGCGCGCACATCACGCCGATGACCATCAGGATCGGCCGGAGCTTCATCTCAGCGCGACGCCATCGGCGTATAGTCGCGCTGCGTCGGGCCGCTGTAGAGCTGGCGCGGACGGCCGATCTTCTGGTCGGGATCGGTGATCATCTCGTTCCACTGCGCGACCCAGCCGACGGTGCGGGCAAGCGCGAAGAGAACGGTGAACATCGAGGTCGGGAAGCCGATCGCCGAGAGGATGACGCCCGAATAGAAGTCGACGTTCGGGAACAACTTCTTCTCGATGAAGTAGGGATCGCTCAGCGCCAGACGCTCGAGCTCGATCGCGACGTCGAACACGGGGTCGGTGACACCCAGCTCGCCGAGCACTTCCTTGACGGTCGTCTGCATGACGGCCGCACGCGGATCGTAGTTCTTGTAGACGCGGTGGCCGAAGCCCATCAGGCGGAACGGATCGTTCTTGTCCTTCGCGCGGGCGATGAACTCGGGGATCCGGTCAACCGTACCGATCTCGTGCAGCATGTTGAGCGCGGCTTCGTTGGCGCCGCCATGTGCTGGGCCCCACAGGCAGGCGATGCCGGCCGCGATGCACGCGAACGGGTTGGCGCCCGACGAGCCGGCGAGACGGACGGTCGAGGTCGACGCATTCTGCTCGTGATCGGCGTGGAGGATGAAGATGCGGTCCATCGCCTTTTCGACGATCGGGTTCACGACGTACTTCTCCGCTGGCACGGCGAACGTCATCTTCAGGAAGTTGCCGGTGTAGCTCAGCGTGTTGTCCGGATAGACGAACGGCTGGCCGACGCTGTACTTGTACGCCATCGCGGCGATCGTCGGCATCTTGGCGATCAGGCGATGCGACGCGATGACGCGCTGTGCCGGATCGTGGATGTCGGTCGAATCGTGATAGAAGGCCGACAGCGCGCCGACGACGCCGCACAGGATCGCCATCGGATGCGCGTCGCGACGGAACCCGCGGAAGAACTGCGCGAGCTGCTCATGCACCATCGTGTGGCGCGTGATCGTGTTCGAGAAGGTCGACAGCTCTTCTTCGCTGGGCAGTTCGCCGTTCAGCAGCAGATAGGCGACTTCCATGAAGTTCGACTGTTCGGCGAGCTCGCCGATCGTGTAGCCGCGGTGGAGCAGCGTGCCCGCATCGCCGTCGATATAGGTCAGCTTCGACTGGCACGAGGCGGTCGAGGTGAAGCCCGGATCATAGGTGAAATTGTCGGTCTGCGCGTACAGCTTGCGGATATCGATGACATCGGGGCCGACCGTACCGGACATGACCGGATAATCGAATTCCTTGCCGTCGACCTTGAGGTTTGCGGTCTCGCTCATGCTTGTATCCTTCCTCGAAATCTTATCAGTCTGCCATCCGGTCGGCGATCCGACCGAGGCTCTCGTCACGCCCGAGCAGGTCGAGCACATCGAATATTCCCGGCGACGTCTTGCGACCGGTCAGCGCGGCGCGAAGGGGTTGTGCAACCTGCCCGAGCTTTAGGCTTCGCGCTTCGGCCACGCGCCGTACCGCGCCTTCGAGCGCTTCCGTATCCCACTTGTCGAGCGCGTCAAGTTCAGCATGCGCGTTCGTCAGAATCGCACTCGCTTCACCCTGCAAAAGGCTCGCTGCGGCGTCATCCATCGCCAAAGGTCGCTGGCTGAACAGGAAATTCGAACCTTCGGCGAGTTCGTTCAGGTTCGCTGCACGTGGCTTCAGGACCGGCATGGCGCGAGTCAGAAGGTCGAGTCCGCCACCGGGCAGGGCATGGCCGAGCCGATCGGCGGCGAGCTGGGCCAGACGCGCATCATCGGCCTCGCGAATATAGTGGCCGTTCAGATTCTCGAGCTTCTTCAGGTCGAAGCGCGAGGGCGACTTGCCGACGCCCGACAGGTCGAACCACTCGACCGCCTGTTCGCGGCTGATGATCTCGTCGTCACCGTGCCCCCAGCCGAGCCGCAGCAGGTAATTGTCGAACGCCTCGGGCAGGATGCCCATCTCGTCGCGATACGCCTCGATGCCGACGGCGCCGTGACGCTTGGACAGCTTGGCACCATCGGGGCCGTGGATCAGCGGGATGTGCGCATAGATCGGATCGGGCCAGCCGCCCTCGATCGCGTCCATCGCGCGGTAGATCGGCAGCTGCCGGAACGCGTTGTTGAGATGATCGTCACCGCGGATGACGTGGGTAACGCCCATGTCGTGATCGTCGACGACGACCGCGAGCATGTATGTCGGCGTGCCGTCCGAACGGAGGAGGACGAGATCGTCGATTTCCTCGTTGCGGACCGTCACCGATCCCTGGACGCGATCCTCGATCGTGACCGCACCTTCCTGCGGCGCGCGCAGGCGGACGACATGGGGAAGATCGGGGGCCTCGCTTGCCGGACGGTCGCGCCACGGGCTGCGGATGCGGAGCGGCTTCTTGGCCGCCTGCGCCTCCGCGCGCATCGCCGCGATCTCGTCATTGGTCATGTAGCAGCGATAGGCGTGGCCGGCCTCGACCATCTGGTGCGCGACGCGGGCGTGGCGATCGGCGCCGGCGAACTGCATGACGACGTCGCCGTCCCAGTCGATCCCCAGCCAGCGCATGCCGTCGATGATCGCGTCGATCGCCGGCTGGGTCGACCGCACGCGGTCGGTATCCTCGATACGCAGCAGGAATTTGCCGCCGTTCGCCTTGGCGAACAGCCAGTTGAACAACGCCGTGCGTGCGCCGCCAAGATGCAGGAACCCCGTCGGCGACGGAGCGAAACGAGTAACCACGGGTGCGGCCGAAACGACGGCATCCGTATCAGATATTGCGCCCAACCGCGGGTGCTCCCAGACTGTAGAAACGATGGCCGGATCAGCCGTCGCCGCCTCTAGCATGCGTCCCCGGCGGCGACAAATGGGCGTGCCGCCCTGGATGGCGGAGCCGGGCCGGGCGATCGAACGCTGGCTGGAGGCGGAGCGCGATCAGCTCATAACCTGGTTGCCGGTCGGGCTTGGCGGCGGCATCGCACTGTGGTTCGTGCTGCCCGATCCCGCGGCATGGGGCACCGCGATCCTGGTGCTGGTCGCTGGCGGGTTGGCCGGACTTGCGGCGGGGCGCGGCGGGCGCGCGGCGCGGATGCTCGCGATCGGCGCGATTGCGGCGGCGCTCGGCATCGGGCTGATCTGGGTACGATCGGACCGGGTGGCGGCACCGGTGCTCGCGGGGCCGACATTCGTGCAGCTGTCCGCGCGGGTCGAGACGATCGAACCGCTCGTCGCGCGTCGGCTGGTGCGGTTGACGGTGCGGCCGGTCGGGCCGGGGCAGGACGCCGATGGCGCGCCGGCTGAGTTGCCCGGCCGCGTCCGCGTCAACCTGGCAGAGGCGGATGCGCCGGCGACGCTCGCGATCGGCGCGACCATAAAGCTTCGCGCGCGACTCATGCCGCCGCCCTTGCCGGCGGTGCCCGGCGCCTATGACTTTGCGCGCGTCGCTTGGTTCGGCGCGATCGGCGCGACGGGGCGGGGCTTTTCGCCTGTGGTGGTAGCAGAGCCGGGCCGCGGCGGCGCTGGCGTCCGGGTGGCGCTGTCGCGGCATATCGTCGCGCAGCTTGACGGGAGCGCGGGCGGGATCGCGGCGGCGCTGGCGACCGGCGACGTCGGCGCGATCAGCGACGCGGATGCGGAGGCGATGCGCCGCGCCGGGCTGGCGCATCTCCTTTCGGTAAGCGGCCTCCACATCACCGCGGCGGTCGCCGCGACGATGCTGATCGTGATGCGGCTGCTGGCGCTCAGCCCATGGCTCGCGCTGCACACGCGACTGCCGTTGATCGCCGCGCTTGCCGGTGCCGCAGCGGCGATCGGCTACACCGTGCTGACGGGCAGCCAGGTGCCGACGATCCGCTCCTGCGTCGCGGCGTTGCTGGTGCTGGTCGCGCTGGCGATGGGGCGCGAGGCGATGACGTTGCGGCTGGTCGCGACGGGGGCGATCGCGGTGATGCTCGCGCTGCCCGAATCGCTCGCCGGACCGAGCTTTCAATTGTCGTTTGCCGCGATCACCGCGATCATCGCGTTGCACGAGCATCCCGTCGTCCGTGCCACGTTCGCGCCGCATGACGAGGGCCGCGGCAGACGCCTGTTGCGGGGCGCCGCGTCGCTGCTGCTGACCGGGCTCGTCGTCGAGGCGGCGCTGATGCCGATCGCGGTCTATCATTTCCACAAGGCCGGGCTGTACGGCGCGGTCGCCAATATCGTCGCGATCCCGCTGACCACGTTCGTCGTCATGCCGTTCGAGGCGCTGGCGCTGCTGCTCGACACGATCGGGCTCGGCGCGCCGGCCTGGTGGCTGGTGCAGCATGCGCTTGACGCGCTGCTGTGGCTCGCGCGCGGCGTGGCGCATGCACCGGGCGCGGTCCGCGCGCTGCCGGCGGTTCCCGACGGGGCGTTTGCGCTGATGGTCGTCGGCGGGGTGTGGATCGCGCTGTGGCGGACGCGGTGGCGACGGATCGGAATCCTGCCCTTGGCGGTCGGCGCGATCTGGGCGCTGACGACGCCGTCACCCGATATCCTTGTGACGGGCGATGGCCGCCACGTCGCGGTCCGGACCGCCGCAGGGCTTGCACTTCTTCGCGATCGGGCGGGGGACTATGTCCGCGATACGCTGGCGGAGAATGGCGGGGTCGACGGAGAACCGCTGCTGCTGGCGGATCAGCCCGACGCGCGGTGCAGCCGCGAGCTGTGCTTGACGGATGTCGTCGCGCGGGGGCGGGCGTGGCGTGTGCTGGCAACGCGCAGCGTTTACCGGGTGCCGATCGCCGAGATGCTTGCCGCCTGCCGGCGCGCGGACATCGTCATCAGCGAGCGCGGGCTGCCGCGTGGTTGTACGCCGCGATGGCTGAAGCTCGATCGATCGGTGCTCGCGCGGACCGGGGGGATCGCGTTGACGTTGACCGCGGGGCGGATGGTGACGGTGCTCAATCCGGGGGACCGGCACCCGTGGCGCGATCCACCGACGCTGGCGCGGCCAATGCGACGGTTCGGGGCGGCGGGCGATCAGCATGGGCTGGCCGGGGGGGCGGCGTCGGTCCGGTTTCGGGTGCCGGCTCGGGGGTGGTCAGAGCGATAGGTCGCGACTGGGTATGTCGGGTCATGATCCTGCGAAGGTGGGGCCTCCGATTGGGAGGGCCGCAATTCCGAAACGCGGACGATGGTGCCTGGGGCCGTTGGTCACGAACGCCACTGCCGGTTGCGTGGCGGTGATGACCGCCAGCGCCACCCGGCATTCGTCAGTCGTAGCGGCGCAGGATACCCGACAGCTTGCCCTGAACCCGGACCTGTGCGGGCGCATAACGCTGGGGGTCATAGGCGCGGTTGGCCGGGTCGAGCCGGACCATCGCGCCCTCGCGGCGGAAATATTTCAACGTCGCTTCGCTGTCCTCGATCAGCGCGACGACGATCTCGCCGTCGCGGGCGATCTCGGTACGGCGGATCAGCGCGTAATCGCCGTCGAGGATGCCGGCTTCGACCATCGAGTCCCCCGAAACCTCCAGCGCATAATGCTCGCCAGTGCCGAGCAACGCGGCCGGGACGGCAAGCATCGAGCTGCCCTCGAAGGCTTCGATCGGGACGCCGGCGGCGATCCGGCCGTGCAGCGGGATCTCGACGACGTCGTTCGCCGCGATGCGGGCGGGCGACGCGGGCGTGGCGCTGGCCGTGTTCGGCGCAGATACGGTGTCGGCCGATGCCGCCACCTTCGGCCCCGACTTCGCCGCCGTCTGCCCTGTTGCAGCCTCGGGACGCTCGGGCATCCTCAGCACTTCGAGCGCGCGCGCCCGGTTGGGCAGGCGTCGGATGAAGTTGCGCTCCTCAAGCGCGCTGATCAGACGGTGCACGCCCGATTTCGATTTCAGGTCGAGCGCGTCCTTCATCTCCTCGAACGAGGGCGACACGCCCGTCTCGGCGAGGCGGTCATTGATGAAGCAGACAAGCTCGTGCTGCTTGCGCGTGAGCATAACAGTTCTCCGTCCGGAACAGACGAGGAACTTCTATGGAACACTTGCAGCTTCGTCAAGCGGTGACGTCACGCGATGACGAGGATTTCCGCCGAGTCGCCCGCCCTTGCCGCCGGCGCGTCGCCGTCGCGGATGATCAGGCAGGACGAACGGGCGAGCGTCAGCAGCATCGAGCTGTCCTGGATGGTCGAGGCATAGGCGCGACCCTTGCGCAGTTCGGCGCGCATATAGTCGGTCCGCGACTGGTTGGGCGGAAGATCCTCGCCGAGCAGCGCGTGCGTCGTCTGCGGCAGGGGATCGCGCGCGCCGAGCATGTGCGCGACCACGGGGCGGACGAAGAGGATGGCGGTGACGAAGGCGGAGACCGGGTTGCCAGGTAGGCCAAGCAGCATCGTCCGGCCAAGCGCGCCCGCCATCATCGGCTTGCCCGGGCGCAGCGCGATCCGCCAAAAGTCGATGCTGCCGCCCGCCGCCTCGATTGCGGGGCGGACGAGATCGTGATCGCCGA
>NZ_JPJC01000211.1:0-4106 GCF_000733135.1 Sphingomonas sp. FUKUSWIS1 | reverse complement strand
TGCGTCAGCACGCGCGGCATGGCAGACCCCGTTTTCGATCGCCTGGAGGCGACCATACGCGCGCGCCGCGATTCGCCCGCCGACACCTCCTACACCGCCAGCCTGTTCGCGCGCGGCCGCCCCAAGATCGCGCAGAAGCTCGGCGAGGAAGCGGTCGAGACGGTGATCGCGGCCTGTTCGGGCGACGAGGCGAGCATCGTCCCCGAGGCCGCCGACCTGATGTTCCATCTCGCGGTGCTGCTGGCGGACGCCGGCCTGAGCCTCGACGATGTGCGGGCCGAGCTGGAGCGGCGCGAAGGGGTCGGCGGGTTGGTCGAGAAGGCCGCGCGGACCGGCTGACCTGGCAGCTTCGTCATTCCCGCGCAGGCGGGAACCCAGACCGGCGGGCCGCGCGCGTTGATCGTGATCCGCCGAGGATATGGATCCCCGCCTTCGCGGGGATGACGAAGGTTGGTAGGATGCCCCGAAAGGAGCAAGCCCCATGCCGATCGACGCCACCCAGCCCTATGACGACCAGAATATCTTCGCGAAGATCCTGCGCGGCGAGATTCCGTCGAACCGCGTCTATGACGACGACTTCGCGATCGCGTTCCACGACATCAACCCACAGGCGCCGACGCATCTGCTGGTGATCCCCAAGGGCGCCTATGTCTCGTGGGACGATTTCTCCGCGCGTGCAAGCGATGCGGAGATTGCCGGGTTCATCCGCGCGGTCGGGACGGTCGCGCGCGCCGCGGGGCTGGTCGAACCGGGCTATCGCCTGCTCGCGAACATCGGCCAGCACGGGCATCAGGAGGTGCCGCATCTGCACGTTCATGTCTTCGGCGGACGTCCGCTTGGCCCGATGCTGGCCGGATAGCGGCTTTCCGCCACTAAAGGATTGCGCGTAATAAAATTGCCATTAGGCTTCCCGGATTGAGCAAGGGGGCCAGTGAACCGGCCCTCACAACCCCCGGGGGGAACCGAATTGATTTTTGGTCGCGTTAAGTCACTGGACGCCATTCTGGCGACGGCGGAGAAGAAATCGCTCCACCGATCGCTGGGCGCGTTCCAGCTAACCATGCTCGGCATCGGTTGCGTGATCGGCACGGGCATCTTCGTGCTGACCTCCGCCGCCGCGCAGAAGGCCGGGCCGGGCATGATCCTGAGCTTCGTCGTCGCCGGCGCGGTCTGCGTCGTCGCCGCCCTCTGCTATGCCGAGATCGCGGCGATGGCCCCGGTCGCGGGCTCCGCCTATACCTACACCTATTCGGTCATGGGCGAGCTGCTCGCCTGGACGGTCGGCTGGGCGCTGATCCTCGAATATGCGGTGGCCGCGAGCGCCGTGTCGGTCGGCTGGTCCGGCTATTTCGCGGGCTCGATATTGCACGAGACGTTCGGGATAACACTCCCGACCTGGCTGTCGCACGGGCCGTACATGCCGGGCGGGTTCATCAACCTGCCCGCGGTCGTCATCTCGCTGCTGATCACCTGGCTGCTGATGATCGGCACGACCGAGAGCGCGCGTGTCAATGCGGTGCTGGTGACGATCAAGGTCGTCGCGCTGACCGCGTTCGTCGCGCTGACGCTGCCCAAGACGCATGGCGCCAATTTCGAGCCGTTCCTCCCCACCGGCATCCTCGGCAGCAACGGGCTGGGCGTGGTCGGCGCGGCGGCGACGATCTTCTTCGCCTATGTCGGCTTCGACGCGGTCTCGACCGCGGCCGAGGAGACCAAGGATCCGCAGCGCAACGTGCCGATCGGGCTGATCGCCTCGCTCGGCATCTGCACCGTGTTCTACATGCTGGTCGCAGCGGGCGCGATCGGCACGATCGGCGGGCAGCCGCTGTTCGGCGCCGACGGCGTGCCGTTCACCACCGGGTCGGCCGAGCTCGCCCGCGCCTGCCTGATCCCCGCCAACGCGCAGGCGCTGGTCTGTTCGAACGAGGCGCTGGCGCATGTCCTGCGTCAGGTCGGCTATGCCAATGTCGGCAACTGGATGGGCTATGCCGCCGGTCTCGCGCTGCCGTCGGTGATCCTGATCCTGATGTTCGGCCAGACGCGCATCTTCTTCGTGATGAGCCGTGATGGCCTGCTGCCAGAAGTGCTGAGCCGCGTGCATCCCAAGTGGAAGACGCCGCACATCGTCACCGCGATCACCGGCGTGTTCGTCGCGTTCCTGCCGGTCGGGCAGCTCGCGGACATCGCCAATGCGGGCACGCTCTACGCGTTCATGATGGTCGCGATCGCGCTGCTGATCCTGCGCAAGCGCGAGCCGAACCGGCATCGTCCGTTCCGCACGCCGGCGGCCTGGATCGTCGCGCCGCTGACGATCGTCGGCTGCATCGGGCTGTACTTCTCGCTTCCCTATGAGGCGATGGCGGTACTGCCGATCTGGGGCGCGGTCGGCCTCGTGATCTATTTCCTCTATGGCTACCGCAAGAGCTATCTCGGGCGCGGCATGGCCGACGGCGGCGAGCCGATCGACATGGCGCCCCCGGGCAGCCACTGATCCGGGACGCAGCAAAAAGGGCCGCGGGAGGAAACTCCCGCGGCCCTTTTTTTGTGCCTAGTTCCAAAGGCGTCATCCCCGCGAAGGCGGGGATCCCTATCCTCCAGCGGTTGCGGGTCTATCGCGCGGCCGGCCAATATGGGTTCCCGCCTCCGCGGGAATGACGGTTCGGTTCGTCAGCCGATATGCTTGGCGGCGAGCGCCTTCAGGTCGACCATCGGGCGGGCGCCGACATGGCTGATGATCTCGGCCGCGCAGACCGCACCGAGCTTCAGCGAGGCGTGGAGGTCGTGGCCCTGTGCCTGGCCGTGGAGGAAGCCCGCCGCGAACAGGTCGCCCGCGCCGGTCGTGTCGACGACCTTGGCGATCGGCTCGGCCTTCACTTCGGCGCGCGTGCCGTTCTGGATCGCGCAGGCACCGTGTTCGCCGCGCGTGACGACCAGGGTCGGGACCTGGGCCGAGATCTTCGCGACTGCCGCGTCGAAATCCTCGGTCTCGGCAAGCGCCGCGAGTTCGCTCTCATTGGCGAACAGGATGTCGATCAGCCCGTCCGACAGGAGCTGGCGGAAATCGCCGCCATGGCGCGAGATGCAGAACACGTCGCTGAGCGTGAACGCGACCTTGCGGCCGGCGCCACGCGCGCAATCGATCGCGGCGCGCATCGCGGCGCGCGGCTCTTCGGGATCCCAGAGATAGCCCTCGAGATACAGGATCGCGCTGTCGGCGATCATCGCGGTGTCGATCGCCGCGGCGGGCAGATACTGGCCCGCGCCGAGGAAGGTGTTCATCGTCCGCTGGCCATCGGGCGTCACGAAGATCAGGCAGCGGCCGGTGGTCGGGTCGCCGGCGCGGACCGGGGTCGCGAACTCGATGCCGATGCTGCGCACGTCATGCGCGAAGACCTGGCCGAGCTGGTCGTCGGCGACCTGGCCGATGAAACCGCACTTGCCGCCGAGCGCGGCGACGCCGGCGACGGTGTTGGCGGCCGACCCGCCCGAGATTTCCATGCCCGGCCCCATCTTGGCGTAGAGCGCATCGGCTTCTTCCGACGAGAACATCAGCTGCATCGAGCCCTTGGCGACACCGATCTCGGCGATGAAGGCGTCGTCGGCGCTGCTCAGAATGTCGACGATGGCATTGCCGATCGCGACGACGTCATAGGTAGGCGTGCTCAAGGGGAGGTCTCCAGACCGAACGGGAAAAGCTCGCCGTAATTCGCGCGGGCGGCAGGCGCAACCGCTGCGGCGCCGGGTGCCCGAGCCGCCGGCGTCAGCGCAGATAGGCGACGAGGCTGAGGCCGGCGACCTTGCCGAACACCGAATAGCTCGCCTCGAGCATCGTCTTGCGCTGCATCAGATCCATCGAGATCTGGCCGTAATCCGCATCCTCATTGTCCGAGACGATCTTCTCGAGCAGCGCGGCGCGATCGGCCGCGCGCGCGCCGAGCGTCTCGATCTGCGCCTGGCGAAGGCCGTTGGCGGCGTTGAGCCCGCGGATCTGCGGCAAGGCGGCGTCAAGCTGCGCGATCGCGGTCTTGAGCGCCGCGGCCTGGCCCGCGCTGGGGCTGGCGCCGATCGGCCCGGCCTCGGCCAGCGTCCGGAACGCAGCGAGCACG
>NZ_JPJC01000210.1:1096-4539 GCF_000733135.1 Sphingomonas sp. FUKUSWIS1 | reverse complement strand
ACGCTCAATTTCGGCGGGCTGGCGACCGCAAACGTGCGGCTGTTCGCGGATCTGGGGCAGCGGCTCGAATGGGTGAAGGCGCGGCCGTGGCT
Source organism: Sphingomonas sp. FUKUSWIS1 (assembly GCF_000733135.1). NCBI lineage: Bacteria > Pseudomonadati > Pseudomonadota > Alphaproteobacteria > Sphingomonadales > Sphingomonadaceae > Sphingomonas > Sphingomonas sp. FUKUSWIS1. Next base: position 4,447 of record NZ_JPJC01000210.1, on the reverse strand, counting down.
GCGCGGGATGCGCGTCACGCTGTCGGTCGACAATGTGTTTAACACGCGGCAGCGGGTGACGGATGCGAGCGGGGCGGTGCCGAATACCTATCAGCCGGATTATCTGGATCCGCTGGGGCGGACGGTGCGGTTGAGCGTGCGGAAGCTGTTTTTCTGAGGCCGTCAGGATGACGGGTGGGGTTACAGGCCAATCCTGGTCGCGAGCCAGCGGGCGGCGGCTTCGGGGGTCTGTTTGTCGGTGTCGCGGTCGACCTGGTAGTTGGCGGTGCGCATCGCCTCGACCGGGATGCGGCCAACAAGCGGGCGGAGCGCGGCGGTGAAGCGCGCGTCGTTCGCACGCGCGGGGGCGACCATCAGGATCGCGTCATAGCCCGGGATCGCGTGGCGCGGGTCGGTGAGCACGGTCAGCTTGTCCGCGGCGATCCGGCCGTCCGAGGAAAAGGCGGAGATGACGTCCGCCTTGCCGCTCTGCAGTGCGCGGTACATGAAGGTCGGGCTGTACGGCGTGGTGCGTGCGAAGCGGAGCGGATAGGCGCGTTTCACCGCCGCCCATTCGGGGCGTTCGAGGAATTCTAGGTCGCTGCCGAGCGTCAGGCCGGGCGCGGCCTTCACCAGATCGTCGAGGCTCGCGATGCGCTGGCGGCGCGCCACGTCCGCCTTCATCGCAAAGGCATACGCATTCTCGAACCCGAGCGTGCCGACCAGGCCGACGCCGTGCGTGCTCTTTGCCCAAGCGCCGATATCGGCGACCATCTTCGTGCGCTCGGGCACGTCGCTGCGCTTCATCTCGTTGGCCCAGATCGTGCCGGCATAATCGACATAGACGTCGATATCGCCGCCTGCGAGCGCACCGAAGACGAGCGCCGAGCCCAGGCCGTCGCGATAGGTGACGGTGTAGCCCGCGCGCGTCAGCCGGTCGCCGATCAGCCGCGCGAGGATATATTGCTCGGAGAAGTTCTTCGCGCCGACGACGACCGTCCGGTCGCCGCCGCCGCCGCGGGGCCAGAGCGGCGCGGTGGCGAGCGCGGTCCCTGCGACCAGCAGCGCGGCGCTCGCGATCCACAGCCAGCGACGGCGTGCGCGGATGCCCTGTTCGATCCCGCCGATCAGTGCGTCGACCGCGAGCGCGAGCGCCGCTGCGCTGACGCAGCCGGCAAGCACCAGCGCCCAGTTCTGCGTCTGGAGCCCGGCGAAGATCAGGTCGCCCAGACTTGGCTGGCCGACCGTGGTCGACAGCGTCGCCGCGCCGATCGTCCAGACCGCGGCGGTGCGGATGCCGGCGACGACGACGGGGGCGGCGAGCGGGGCCTCGACGAGGCGGAGCTTCTGCGCGGGCGTCATGCCGACCGCGTCGGCGGCCTGCGACACCGCGGGGTCGAGCCCCTGCAGCCCCGCGACCGCGTTGCGCAGGATCGGCAGCAGCGCATAGAGCGTTAGCGCGATCAGCGAGGGGAGGAAGCCCAAGGCCGGGATCCCGCCGCCGACCAGCGCGGACAGGCTGAGCAGCAGCGGATAGAAGAGCGCGAGCAGCGCGAGGCTGGGGACCGTCTGGACGAGGCTGGCGAAACCGAGCGCGACGCGCGCGACCGCGGCGTTGCGCGCGGACCAGATCGCGAGCGGCAGGCTGATCGCGATGCCGAGCAGGAGCGCCGCCGCGGACAGCAGGACGTGACTGGCGAGCAGCGGCGGCACGCGGGTCAGCGCGTCGAGGAACGCGCTCATGCGACGAGCGCCCGGAGGCGGTCGGCCTGCGCGCGCGGGACCTGGACCAAAGCCTGGGCGTCGTCGCCGCCCTCACCCGCTACGAGGGCTGCGGGGGTCGCATCGGCGACGATCTGCCCGGCCTTCATGACGAGCACGCGGTCGGCGAGCAGCAGCGCCTCCGCCATGTCGTGCGTGACGAGGATGGTGGTGAGGCCCAGCCGGTCGTGCAGCTCGCGGATGCGCGTGCCGAGCGCGTCGCGGGTGACGGGATCGAGCGCGCCGAACGCCTCGTCGAGGAGCAGCAGCTTTGCCCCCGGCGCGAGCGCGCGGGCGATGCCGACGCGTTGGCGCTGGCCACCCGACAGCGCGTCGGGCAGACGTCCGGCGATGCCGCGCGGCAGGTCGACGAGATCGAGCAGCGCGCCGACATCCGCCTCGTCGCCGCGGCCGGCGATGCGCAGCCCGATCGCGATGTTCTCGGCGATCGTCATGTGCGGGAACAGGCCGATATTCTGGAAGACATAGCCGACCCGGCGGCGCAGCGCGGGCGCGGGGCCGTACGTGACGTCGGTGCCGTCGAGCAGGACGCGGCCGTCGCTCGGCTCGACGAGGCGGTTGATCGTCTTGAGGAGGGTCGACTTGCCCGATCCCGACGTGCCGACGAGCGCGACGAAGCTGCCGCCCGCGATCTCGAGCGAGACCGCATCGACCGCGATCGTCGCGCCGTAAGCCCTGGTGACGCGTTCGAAAGCGAGCGCTGGAGATTGATCTGGCATCTGGGCGCAGGATGCGGGAAACATACCGCAAAATCAAACGGAGAGGATCGGCCATGAGCCAGCAGAGCATATTCATCACCGGCGGCGGATCGGGGATCGGCCGCGCGACCGCTTTGCTGTTCGCGCGCAAGGGCTGGCGGATCGGGCTGGCCGACGTCAGCGCCGCGGGGCTGGCGGAGACCGCGGCGCTGCTGCCCGAGGGGGCGTCGACCTATGTGATGGACGTACGCGACCGCGACGCGTGGGTGGCGTCGCTCGATGCGTTCACGGCCGTGACGGGCGGGCGGCTCGACGTGCTGTTCAACAATGCCGGAATCGGCTCTGGCGGGCCGCTCGCGACGACCGACTTCGCCGAGATCGACCGGGTGGTCGGGGTCAACCTGGTCGGCGTGCTGAACGGCGCGAAGATCGGTCATGGCTATCTGAAGCGGACGCCGGGATCGTGCCTGCTCAACACCGCATCTGCGTCGGCAATCTATGGCTCGTCGGGGCTGGCGCCCTATTCGGCGACCAAGTTCGGGGTGCGCGCGATCACCGAGGCGCTCGACGGCGAATGGGCGGGCGACGGGATCAAGGTGCGCGCGATCGTGCCGAGCTTCATCGACACGCCGCTGCTGAACACGACCGCGGGGGGATCGAACCGGTCAATCCGCGAGACGGTGACGGGCGCGGGGCTCGAGCTGACCGGGGTCGAGGCGGTCGCCGACGCGGCCTGGGCTGCGGTGCACGGCAACGCGGTCCACACCTATGTCGGCAAGACCGCGCACCGCATGGCGTTCGCCGCGCGCTGGATGCCGGGGTCGCTGCGCAAGCGGATGCGGCGGAGTGTGAAGCGGTAGGGGGGCTTCCGTCATTCCGGGCTTGAGCCGGG
>NZ_JPJC01000210.1:0-953 GCF_000733135.1 Sphingomonas sp. FUKUSWIS1 | reverse complement strand
GGGGGGGGGCAGGATGACGACTCGGCGGTCAGGAGTCGCCGACGATGGCGTCGATCGCTTCGGCCATTTCGATGTCGCGGGGGGAGAGGCCGCCGGCGTCGTGGGTGGTGAGCAGGATCTCGACGCGGTTCCAGACATTCTTCCATTCGGGATGATGGTTGGCGCGCTCGGCGATCAGTGCGACCTGAGTCATGAAGCCGAATGCCTCGACGAAATCGGCGAACACGATCGTCCGCGTGATCGCGTCGCGGCCATCGTCATAATCCCACTCGTCGAGTCCATCGAGCGCCTCGGCCCGCTCGGTCTCGTTCAGTGCCTCGATCATTCGCGTACCCTTGCAGCTATGGATCGCCAACGCGTATGGCTGGAGCCATGAGCGGGCAAGCGACAATCCATGGTGATACGCAGGGGCTCGCGCCCGATGCGGCTGCGATCGAGGCGATCGGGCGCGCGACGATCGCGCGGCTGCCCGCCGAATTTCGCGTGCATCTGGGCGACGTGGTCTTCGCCATCGAGGAATTCGCCGACGAGGAGACGCTGGCAGAGCTCGGCATCGAGCATCCGCTCGACCTGTCGGGGGTGTATCAGGGGCGGCCGCTGGGCGAGAAATCGTCGATGGATAGTGGCGCGATGCCCGACCGTATCACCTTGTACAGGCGGGCGATCCTCGAGGAATGGATCGAGACGGGGGTGCGGCTCGACGATCTGGTCGCGCATGTCACGATCCACGAGATCGGGCATCATTTCGGGCTGAGCGACGACGACATGCATGCGCTGGAAGACGCCGCGGCGTGAGCCTGGCGTTTCGCCGTGTCGCCTGCGACCGCGGCGGACGGCGGCTGTTCGACGACGTGTCGTTCGAGCTGGCGGCGGGTGAGGCGGCGGTCGTCGCGGGGCCGAACGGCGTCGGCAAATCGAGCCTGATCCGGATAGCCGCGGGGCTGTTGCCGCCC
>NZ_JPJC01000209.1:0-642 GCF_000733135.1 Sphingomonas sp. FUKUSWIS1 | reverse complement strand
TGAAGACCGGTGGCGTCTACCGCATCACCGAACAGGGTGCGCCCAACCAGACCGGCAACCGCTATGACATCGCGATCCAGGGGCGCGGCTATTTCCAGGTGACGTTGCCCTCGGGGCAGATCGGCTTCACCCGCGACGGATCGTTCCAGCTATCCGAACAGGGCGAGCTGGTCACCGCGGACGGCTTCCGCGTCGAACCCGCGATCGTCATCCCGCCCGAGGCGGTCGACGTCGCGATCTCGAAGACCGGCGAGGTTCAGGTCAAGCTCGCCAACGATCCCGCGCTGCAGACCGTCGGCCAGATCCAGCTCGCGACCTTCGTCAACGAGGCGGGGCTGGAGGCGCAGGGCGGCAACCTCTTCCTCGAAACCGCCTCGTCGGGGCAGCCAACCGTCGCCGCGCCGGGCCAGCCGGGCTTTGGCGACACGCTGCAGGGCTTTGTCGAGGCGTCGAACGTCAACCCGGTGTCCGAGATCACCGCGCTGATCACCGCGCAGCGCGCCTATGAGATGAACAGCCGCGTGGTGAAGACCGCGGACGAGATGCTCGCGACCTCGAGCCAGCTCCGGTGAGCCGCCTGGCAATCGCCCTGGCGCTCCTCCTCGCATCGGGGATCGCGCTCCCGGCACACGCGGCGGATCC
>NZ_JPJC01000208.1:1657-2372 GCF_000733135.1 Sphingomonas sp. FUKUSWIS1 | reverse complement strand
CGCTGCAGCCAGCCCTCGCTCGCCAGCGCACCGGCCGCGGCCACCGCCTCGCCGATCGCGCGATTGCCTGCCTCGTCATAGCTGGCGAGATCGGACAGGCGTGCGGCCAGTCCGCGCCGCCGCCCCCGGCTGCTGCCCTCGGGACCGATGATCCAGCGGCGCAGTTCGATCGTCTCGCCGCCGGTCAGCGCGGTCGCGAACATCGAATCGGCGGCGTCAAAGATATGATGCCCCTCGTCGAACACATAGCGTGTCGGTCGGGTGGCGAGTTCGCGTCCGCGCGCCGCGTTGACCATCACCAGCGCATGGTTGGCGATGACGATGTCGGCATCGGTCGAGGCGCGCGCCGCGCGTTCGATGAAGCATTTGCGGTAATGCGGGCAGCCGGCATAGACGCACTCGCCACGCCGGTCGGTCAATGCGGTCGATCCGTTGCGCCGGAACAGCGTCGGCAGCCAGCCGGGCAGGTCGCCGCCGACCATGTCGCCGTCCGCGCTATACGCGGCCCAGCGCGCGACGAGCTGCGCGAGCACCGCCGCCCGTCCCGCAAACCCGCCCTGCAACGCATCTTCGAGGTTCAGCAGGCAGAGATAATTCTCACGCCCCTTGCGCGTGACGACCTTGGTTCGGCGGACCGCGGGATCGGGAAAGAGCCGTTCGGTCTCGCGGCCCAGCTGGCGCTGCAGCGCCTTGGTATAGGTCGAGATCCAGACCG
>NZ_JPJC01000208.1:0-1531 GCF_000733135.1 Sphingomonas sp. FUKUSWIS1 | reverse complement strand
TAGCCGAGCGTCTTGCCGATCCCGGTCCCCGCCTCCGCCAGCACCAGATTGGGCGAATCGCGCACCGCCCGCGGCGCGAACGCGGCCGTCGCCGCGGCGGCATAGGCGCGCTGCCCCGGTCGTTCCTCCGCGCCATGCCCGGTCAGGTCGTCGAGTCGCGCCTCGGCATCGCCCGGCTCGATCGCGATCGTCCGCGGCGCGGGGCGCGGGGCCTGCTCCTCCCATTCGGGCAGTTTCGAAAACAGCCAGCGTTCGTTGACCGCGGGCTTGGCCAGCCGTTCGGCGACCACCGGCGCCCAGGGCCAGCGCAACCGGTAGAGCGACTGCGCCGCGGTCCAGGCTCCCTCCCGCTCGGGCCAGTCCGCGGCGTCGGTCAGCGCCAGCATCGCCTCGGCGGCGCGCAACAGGAACGGCGCGACCTCGGCATCGTCGGTCGGCAGGTCGAGACCGGTGACGCGGGCGATGCCCTTTGGCGTCGGCACCGCAAACTGCGCCGGGCGCAGGAACGCATAGAGTTCGAGCAGGTCGAGTCCCGACAGATCGGCATAGCCCAGACGCTGGCCGATCAGCGCGGCGTTGAGCAGGATGACGGGGGTATCGGCAGCGATCCGGATCGCTTCGCCACGCCCGATCCCGCGCGTCTCGCCGCCCTGCGCGACCCAGATGCCGCCATGGCTGGCGTGAAGGGCGGGGTAGGCAAGCACGTTGCCGACCGTGCGCGATGCGGAACGAATTGGCAACCTCGCCGTGCCGAAAAGCCGCAATACCGGCTTGTACGTGGGTCTCGTCGGTGATGAGGAGCCGTCCCCGCCCTGCCGAACAGACGCTGGGTCGCGCACCGGGGAGCGTGGCGGGCGATGTTCATTCGATCCAAATTTCAGCATCGGTCGGCGGACGAGCCAAGTCATTCCAATATTCTGACGATCGGTCGGCCGACACCTGTCCGAAACGGATCATGTTTGGTCCGTTACGGCGGGGACAGCGGATAGTCTTGCCCGGGGAGAGGGCCGATGAGCGAGTCGCTGGGGATCATCGATATCATCGTGCGCGAGGCGGTGGCATTTGCTGCGGTCGGCTTGTTGATCGGCGGCATCGATGACCTCCTGGTCGACATCGCATTCTTTTTCTGGAAAATCTGGCGCGGACCGTCGACCTTGCCGGGCATGGACGCGCTGCCCACGCCGTCGGAGCCCGGCCGGCTCGCGGTGTTCGTGCCGGCCTGGGACGAGGTGGCGGTGATCGGCGCGATGCTGTCGGCGGCGGTGGCGCGGTTCGACCATGACGACTACCGCATCTTCGTCGGACTCTATCCGAACGACCGCGCGACGATCGACGCCGCGGCGCGCGTGGCGGCGCGCGATCCGCGGATCCGCCTGGTCATCGGCCAGCGCGATGGGCCGACGACAAAGGCGGACTGCCTCAACACGCTCTGGCATGCGCTGCGCCGCGCCGATGATCGCGACGGGCGGCGGACCAAGGCGGTCGTGCTGCACGATGCGGAAGACGTCGTGCACCCGCTCGAACTGCGCGT
>NZ_JPJC01000207.1:0-1744 GCF_000733135.1 Sphingomonas sp. FUKUSWIS1 | reverse complement strand
TCGCCCCCGGGCAGCTGCGCGCGATCGGCTTTCCCGAGGTTACCGCACCAGGGTTCGATTACTGGGGCAGCACGGGTGCGCAGGCGCTGGTGCAGGGCTTCATCCGCGCGAATGGCGACGGGAACCTGACGGTCGGCTGCTATCTGTACGACGTGTCGTCGCGCGCCGAGCTGACCCGGCAGGGGTTCGTCGTGCCGCCGTCGGACTGGCGGCGTGCCGGGCATAAATGCGCGGACATGGTCTATACGCGACTGACCGGCGAGGGCGCCTATTTCGACAGCCGCGTCGTCTATGTCTCGGAAACCGGGCCGAAGAATCGCCGGATCAAGCGGCTGGCGATCATGGACCAGGACGGTGCGAACCACCGGTTCCTGACCAACGGCCAGTCGATCGTGCTGACGCCGCGGTTCGCGCCGAACCAGCAGTCGATCGTGTATATGAGCTATGTGAACAACCGGCCGGCGATCTATGTCTATGACATCGGCACCGGGCGGCAGCGGCTCGTGGTGCAGAATGCCAGCCTGACCTTTGCGCCGCGCTTCTCGCCCGATGGCCGCAACATCCTGTTCTCGATGGCGCAGGGCGGCAATACCGACGTGTACCGCGTGTCGAGCCAGGGCGGCGCGCCGCAGCGGCTGACCAATTCGCCCGGCATCGATACCGGCGGCAGCTATTCGCCCGACGGATCGAAGATCGTGTTCGAGAGCGACCGGTCGGGCGGGCAGCAGATCTATGTCATGAACGCGGACGGATCGAACCAGCAGCGGATCAGTTTCGGCGGCGGGCGCTATGCGACGCCGGTGTGGAGCCCGCGCGGCGACCTGATCGCGTTCACCAAGCTGGGCGGCGGGTTCCGGATCGGGATCATGAGCCCGAGCGGCGGGGGCGAGAAGCTGCTGACCAACGACTGGCAGGACGAGGGGCCGAGTTGGTCGCCGAACGGCCGCGTTATCAACTTCTTCCGCTCGGGACGCGGCGGCGGGGGCAAGGCGGATCTGTGGTCCGTCGACCTGACGGGCGTCAACGAGCGCAAGATTCCGACCCCGCTCGACGGGTCGGATCCAGCCTGGGGCCCGCTGCGGCCCTAGACCGATTATGTAATCTATGTTGGAATATGTTCCGACCACGGGAGAAGATGTGATGGCCAAGTTTACGACAACGCTGCTGTGCGCGACCGCGCTGATCGCCGTCGCGGGCTGCGCCAAGAAGCGGCCCGAGACCCTGCCGCCCGCCCCCGTCGATTCGTCGGCGGGCGTCGACCCGACCGGCGGGCTGGCCAATGGCGGCGCGAACGGCGCGATCGTGCCCGGGTCGGACGCCGATTTCCGCCGCTCAGTGCAGAGCAACACGGTCAATTTCGCGCTCGACATGTACGATATCGATCCGACCGCGCGCGCGATCCTCGACAGCCAGGCCGAGTGGCTGGCGCGCAACCCCAATGTCCGGATCACGATCGAGGGGCATTGCGACGAGCGCGGCACGCGCGAGTATAACCTGGCGCTGGGCGACCGGCGGGCCAATTCGGCGAAGAACTACCTCGCGGCGCGCGGCGTGTCGGCGTCGCGGATGACGACGATCAGCTATGGGTCGGAGCGGCCGGTGGCGCAGGGGTCGGACGATGCGGCCTGGGCGGAGAATCGCCGGGCGGTCACGATTGTGCTGAACTAAGGGTTGGTGGGGAGGGCCCTTCGGGGGCCTTTCCCGCCGTCATCCCCGCGGAGGCGGGGATCCAGACTGGCTGACC
>NZ_JPJC01000206.1:81943-84022 GCF_000733135.1 Sphingomonas sp. FUKUSWIS1 | reverse complement strand
ATGCCGGCGGGCGATCGATCCTCGATGCGGTCGAGCATGCCCTGACGCTCCCGGCGGATGCACTCGACGCGTCGCGCGCGGTGCTGTCGGCGAACGGCAACATGTCGTCGGCGACGCTGATGTTCGTGCTGCAGCGGTTGCTCGCCGGGCCGGACATCGCCCGCGGCGTTGCGCTGGCGTTCGGCCCGGGTCTCGCAGCCGAGGGTATCGGCTTCCGAAGCGCACCGCGATGCTGACGACGCGGGCGCAAGCCGAGGAACTGATGGACTCCGACGACCTGTCGCCGGAGACCTATGCCGCGGTGGTCGCCGATCTCGCGAAGGTGAATGTCGTGACGATGGCGGCGCGTCCGACGCTTGCCTTTCTGAAGCGGGTCATCGCGGGGCGGACACGGCTGAGGCTGCTCGATGTCGGGTTCGGCGATGGCGACATGCTGAGGACGATCGAGCGCTGGGCAGGCAGGCGAGGCGTGGACACCGAACTGGTCGGGGTCGACCTCAATCCCCGCAGCGAACAGGCCGCGCGCATGCATACGGACACGGGATCGACGATCCGCTATGTCACGGGGGATTACGCCGATCTTGCCGGTAAGACGGGTGGGGAACCCCGCTGGGATGCGATCGTCAGCAGCCTGGTCGCGCACCATATGAGCCATGCGCAACTGATCGCCTTTCTGCGGTTCATGGACACGCATGCGCGATGCTGGCTGATCAACGATCTGCATCGCCACGGGTTTGCGCATCGCGGATTTCCGATTCTCGCACGGCTCGCGCGCTGGCATCCGATGGTGCGTCACGACGGGACGCTGTCGATCGCGCGGTCGTACCGGCCCGACGAATGGCCGGCGATCCTCGACGAGGCGGGGATCCGCGGTGCGCGCGTGTTCCGGGCGTTCCCGTTCCGACTGTGCGTCGAACGGCTGCGGTGACCGCGACGCGCGCGCTGATCGTCGGCGGCGGGCCGGCAGGGGCGGCGGTCGCGATCGAGCTTGCACGCGCGGGCCTGCCGCATCTATTGATCGAGCGTAGCCGCGAGACGGGCGACGCCTTGTGCGGCGGGTTCCTGAGCTGGCGGACGCTCGATACGCTGGCGAGGCTGGGAATCGATCCTGATCAGCTCAACCCGGCGCGAACGACGACCGTCCGGATCTTCGCCGGTAGCCACGTCGCGCATGCCGCGCTGCCAAGGCCTGCGCTATCGGTATCGCGACGGCGGCTCGATACCGTTCTGCTCGCCGCCGCGGTGGCGCAGGGCGCAGCGATCGAACGCGGGGTGACCGTCCGGGCGATCGAAGACGGCCAGGTGCGGACCGCCGATGGCGCGGTGATCGCCGCGCCCGCGCTGTTCCTGGCGAACGGCAAGTCGGATGTCCGCGGGACCGCACGGCCGGCAAGCGCCCGCGGCACAGATCCGACGCTCGGGATACGCGTCCGCATCATGCCCCCGCCGGCGATGGCCCGAGCGCTGGCGGGGCAGATCGACCTGTATCTCTTCGACCGGGGCTATGCCGGCCTTGCGATGCAGGAGGATGGCAGCGCGAATCTGTGCATGGCAGTACATCGCTCGCGGTTGCAGGAAGCGGGAACGCCGGCGGATCTGCTCGCCGAGCTCGGCCGCGCAATGCCTGTGCTTGGCGAATGGGTCGCCGCGATCGCGCCGGATGCGACGATCGATGCGATCGCCAACGTCCCCTATGGCTGGCGCCAGACGACGGGGCAGGCGGGGCAGTACAGGCTGGGCGATCAGGCGGGGGTGATCCCCTCGCTGGCGGGCGAGGGCATGGGCATCGCGCTGGCCAGCGGACTCGCTGCCGCGCGCGCCTATCGCACCGACGGGGCAGGGGGCGCAGCGGCATGGCAGCAGCAGTTGGCGCGGACGCTCGCGCGGCCGATCGGGGTGGCGGGCGCGGTGCGCCGGGTGGCCGAAAGCCGCGGTGCAGCCCAGCTGATTCCCTTCGCGCATCCCGTACTGATCCGGATGCTCGCGCAGGCGACCCGGATCGGCGCGTGACGCGCCGTCGCGCGGCGATGAATACTGTCGACGAAACGCCGGGCGGAGTGCGCGTGCCGCGGGCGCACA
>NZ_JPJC01000206.1:80124-81833 GCF_000733135.1 Sphingomonas sp. FUKUSWIS1 | reverse complement strand
ATTTCGTCGACCCTTCATGGCTCGCGCGCGTCCCGCTTCCCGCCCCTCTCGGCCTCGCTCCTCATGGCGCCGCCGGTTTGTCCTCCTCCTGAAGGTTCTCGCCGGTATTGCCATCCTCGCGCTCGGCGCGCTGGTGATCGCGATCTATATCGCCCGCGCGCAGCTGCCGAGCTTCGAAAGCCTCAAATCCTCGCCCAACGGCCAGATGATCCGGGTACATGCCGCCGATGGCAGCGTGATCGTGTCGATGGGGCCGAGTTTCGGCGAATGGCTTTCCTATGGCCAGATCCCCGCGGTGATGCGCGACGCGACCGTCGCGGTCGAGGATCGGCGCTTTCGCTCGCATCTCGGCGTCGATCCGGTCGGGATCGCACGCTCGGTCAAGGTACGGTTCGATCGCGGGCGCTGGACTCAGGGCGGGTCGACGATCACGCAGCAGCTCGCGCGCAACGTCTTCCTGAACAACCAGAAGAAGTTCGGGCGCAAGTTCCGCGAATGGATCCTGGCGTTCGCGCTCGAGCGCAAGTTCAGCAAGGACCAGATCCTCGAACTCTACCTCAACAAAGTCTATTATGGCGGCGGCGCCTATGGGATCGACGCCGCGTCGCGCAAGTTCTTCGGCCACGGGGCGGACCGCCTGTCGCTGGCCGAAGCGGCGGTAATCGCCGGGCTCGTCAAGGCACCGTCCAATTATTCGCCGACCGCGGATGCCGAGGCGGCGATGGGCCGCGCGGGCGTCGTGCTGAAGACGATGGCGGAAACCGGCGTCATCAGCGCGAGCGAGGCCGCCGATGCCGATGTGCAGGGGCTCAAACTGGCGCCCGAGCCGAAGCAGAACAGCGTCCGCTACTTCACCGACTGGGCCTTGCCGCAGCTCGACACGCTGATCGACGAGACCGAGGCACCGCTCGAGGTGTGGACGACGCTCGACCTGTCGATGCAGCGCGATGCCGATGCCGCGATCCGGGCGAATGCCCCCCCGGGTGCGCAAGGTGCACTGGTATCGCTAGACCGCGATGGCGCGGTCAAGGCGATGGTCGGCGGCAAGGACTATGTATCGTCGATCTACAACCGCGCGACACAGGCTGTCCGCCAGCCGGGTTCGGCGTTCAAGCTGTTCGTGTATCTCGCCGCGCTCGAGGCCGGGCACAAGCCCGAGGATTCGATCGTCGACGAACCCGTGACGATCGACGGATGGAGCCCGCGCAATGATTCGCGGCGCAATTCCGGCGCCGTCAGCCTGCGCACGGCCTTTGCCTATTCGCTGAACACCGTCGCAGCGAAACTGGGGCAGGAGGTCGGCTTCACGACCGTCGCGGACATGGCGCGGCGGTTCGGGATCACGACGACGGTCAACACGCATCCCTCGATGGTGCTGGGCACGTCGGAGGTCCGCGTGATCGACATGACGCGTGCCTTTGCCAGCGTCGCGAGCAAGGGCGTCGCGGTGACCCCCTATGGCATCACGCGCGTGACCGCGAACGGCCAGACGATCTACACGCATGAGGTCGATCGCAGCCACGTCCTCGTCGCCCCCTATGTCGCCGCCGAGATGACCGACCTGTTGCAGACCGCGGTCAACACCGGCACCGGGCGCGCCGCGCAGATCGGCCGCCCGGTGGCGGGGAAGACGGGCACGACGAGTTCGTCGAAGGATGGCTGGTTCCTCGGCTTCTCCAGCGGCATCACCACCGGCGTCTGGATGGGTC
>NZ_JPJC01000206.1:78058-79982 GCF_000733135.1 Sphingomonas sp. FUKUSWIS1 | reverse complement strand
CTGGGCGGCGTTCATGAAGCCCGCCACGGCCAATCGCCCGATCGAGCAGTTCGAGACGCAGGTGACCCTGCCCGAATGGCAGCTCGAACCCGATGAGGAGAGCTATTTCGGCCAGCCCGACAACGGCCAGATGATGGTCGACGAGAACGGCAATCCGATCGAGCCTGGCGGCGTTCCGGATATGCCGAGCGATGCCCCGGCGGGCGAGCCGATACCGCGCCCCGATGCGGACCCGTCCGACCAGACACCGCAGGTGCCGCAGGTGCCGCAGCAGCAGTTGAACCAGGACTGGATCGACAGGGTAACGGGCCGGGACGCACCACGCCGCGATCCCGCCGCGCCGCAGCCGCGCGCGCCCCAGCGGGACTGGTCACGCGAGAGTTCGCGCGACCGCTTTCAGGACGATCGACCGACCCAGTGAAGCGCCGCGCCATGCGTGCGTAGCCAGACGCGCGCAGGGGTGGGGTCCTCACCATAGAGATCGGCGACGAGCGCGTGGAAGGCGGGCGCGTGGTTCATGTGGACGCGGTGGGCGACCTCATGCGCCACCGTTGCCCGCCGTACGAAGCCGGGGGCGAGGATCAGCCGCCAGCTGTAGCGGATCACCCCGCTCGACGCGCAGCTGCCCCAGCGGCCCCTGGCATCGCCGATCGCGACCTGCGTGACGCTGACCCCCGCCTTGGCGGCATATTCGGCGGTTTCCTGGTCAAGCAGGCCCAGCGCGGTACGCTTGAGCCATGCCTCGACACGGCGGGGAATCGTCTCGACGGGGCCGGACAGCGACAGGATCGCGCCGTCGCGGACCACCGTGCGGCGGCTGCCCGGGGTCCACGCGATCGTCACCGGCTCATCGGCGACCATCACAACCGCATCGGGAACGAAGGGCTGCGGCCGCGGCAGCCGCGCGCGCTGTTCGGCGATCCAGTCCGCCTTCTCCTCCGCCCAGGCCAGCGCCTGCTTCAGCGCCGCCCGCTTGGGCAGGACGAGCCGGGCGCGGCCGCTGGCGGGATCGATCGACAACCGGGCCCGGCGTGCGCGCGGATGCCGGATGATCTCGAGGCCGTCGATCACCGCGTCAGAGTTCGCGGTCGATCACGTGATATTCGAGCTCACCGGCCTCGTCCTCGCTGATCGTCCAGCCGCGGACCGACTGTTTGGCGCGGTGGACCGCCTCGCGGTCGCCGCAGACGAGATAATGCCACTCGGGAAGCTGCTCGCCCGCCGCGCGCAGGCGGTAGGCGCAGGTCGAGGGCAGCCAGTCGATATCGCGGACATTCGACGTCGTCAGCCGCACGCATTCTGCGACATAGGCGTGGCGGTGCCGATAGTCCGAACACTGCCCGCTGCGCCGGTCGAGCAGCCGGCACGACACATTGGTCGCGACGAGCTCGCCGGTATCCTCGTCCTCGAGCTTGTGGATGCAGCATTTGCCACAACCATCGCACAGGGCTTCCCACTGGCCGCGGTCGAGCTTCTCGATCGGCGTGTCTTCCCAGAATCTGGCGCTCATCGGGCCCAGCGCTTGATGTCGTCGGCCAAGGCCTGTGGTCCCTTATCCTGTGGCAGCAGCGCGAGAGGCTTGCCGTCCGGATCCATCAGATAGGCCTGACGCGAGTGATTTACGAGGTAACCGCCACCGGGCGCGGCATCCCCCTTGGCCGAGAAGATCGCGAATTCCTTTTTCACCGTCTCGATCGCCGCGGGACTGCCAGTGAGCCCGACGATGCGCGGATGAAAGGCGGTGACGAACTGCTTGACGACCGCAGGGGTGTCACGCGTCGGATCGACGGTCACGAAGATCGGCACGAGCCGCGCCGCGAGCGCCGGATCGCTGGCCTCGAGCAGTTTCATCGCGCCGCCGATCGTCTGCATGTCGGTCGGACAGACATCGGGACAGAAGGTGTAGCCGAAATACATGATCCGG
>NZ_JPJC01000206.1:62980-77928 GCF_000733135.1 Sphingomonas sp. FUKUSWIS1 | reverse complement strand
CCCGCCGATCCGCGCCCCGGCAAGCGGCGGCGTGGCGGGGGCCGCGCTCGTATCGGGCGCAGAGGGGCTGCACGCCGCGAGCGCGAGGGCGGCGAGAAGGGCGGGGCGTCGATTGGTCATGATACAGCCAGCCTTGATCTGTTAGCCCGTGCGGCGCAAGCGTCGCACATCACCCGCGTCCCGAGGATCTATCGATGTCGTATATCCGCCAGTGCCCCGCCCTGACGACGGGCGCCAAGACCATGGGCGCCCTGTTGATGGGAGCCGTGATCGCGCTTCCCGCCGCCACCGTGATCGCCCCGCGTGCCGCGCATGCGCAGAACCAGTCGGAGGGATATAAATTCCTGAACGCAGTGCGCGAGTCGAAGAACAACGAGGTTCTCGAGATGCTCGGACGTCCGGGCAGCAGCATCGTCAACGCACGCGACGTCTCGACAGGCGAGGGTGCGCTGCACATCGTCATCAAACGTGCCGACGAGACCTATCTGCGGTTCCTGCTGCAAAAGGGCGCCGACGCCAATCTGCGCGACGGCAAGGGCAACACGCCGCTGCTGCTCGCGGTGACGCTCGGCCAGACCGACATGATCCCGATCCTGACCGCCGCCGGCGCCAATCCGAACCTTGCCAATTCGGCAGGAGAGACTCCGTTGATCCGCGCCGTTCAGCGCCGCGACATCGCCATGATCCGCGTGCTGCTCAACGAAAATGCGGATCCCGATCAGGCGGATATCATCGCCGGCATGTCGGCCCGCGATTATGCTAAGCAGGACGGCCGCAACGTCGTGGTGACCAAGCTGCTGGCCGATGCGCCGAAGAAGACCCGCAAGGCGGTCTCGGGACCGAAATTCTGACGACCACGTCGCCGGCCGGCTGATCCTGCCGCGTATCGGGAGGATCAGCCGCCAGCCGGATCAGAAGGCGAGACCGGCGGCGTCGGGATCGACCTGTGCGATCAGACGGCGCGCGGCGCGTCTTGCAAAGGCCAAAGTGCACCGCTTGCGGACATGCGCGGGCAGGGGGGTCGTATGCGCCTCACGGACGATCGCGGCGTCATAGCGGTCAGCGACGATGATCCCGGTACGTTCGGGCAGAAACGCCGCCCCCTGCAGCGGCCGCATGTCGAACCCGGCCGGCACCGCCCAGAAATAGCGATCGCAATGCCCGAGATACTCAGGCCATTTGCCATCCCCGACCAGATCCGCGCGCGACACCTTGATCTCGACGACGACGATCTGCCCGCGGGCATCGATCGCCATCAGATCGGCGCGACGCCCCCCGTCGAGGGGAACCTCCGCCATCGCGGTCAGGTCGTGGCGCAACAACATCCGGATCACGCCGCGTGCCACGTCGGCGGCACATAGGGGCGATCCGGGTTCGTCGATGCAGGAGTCCGGGGGGTTGTCGAGCATGCGCCAGAAATAGAACAATCCGCGAACGACGCAAGCGCGTTCACGGACTGTTTATAGCGTTGGCGATGCAGGTGGGATGCTGATCATGAACCGGACCTTGTCCGGATCGGCTGTCGATCAGCGATAGAAGACGTGGTTGCCGATCGAAGCGACCTTGATAACGCGGCCTGCTGGGCGGCGATCGGCGGTGTTGAAATACAGCGCCTTCTCGGCCGGGCTGTTCCACGCATCGGCCAGTGCGACCTTCGCGACGGCGATGGCGGTGCGGTACGACGTGCCCTTGTTGATCGCGGGGATCTGGCCGCCGCGAACAAAGCTGAACTGGCCGCGCTGCTTGACGACGTCGCAGACGTCGGCGGGGAAACGACCCGACTTGGCGCGGTTGATGATGACTTCGGCGACGGCGAGCTGGCCGGTGAGGGGCTCGCCCTTGGATTCAAAATAGATGGCGCCGGCAAGGCACTGGAGCGCTTCGTCGGCGGCGGCGCTATCCTGCGCGGCAACGGCCTGGGCGAGCGTTTCGAATTCTTCGTCTTCGATCTCGGCCGACGTCTGGACGGCGGTCGGTGCAGCGGGCTCGACGGCGGTGACGGGCGTCACGGCGGGAACGGTCTGCGGAACATTCTGAGAGGAGAGGGCGTTTATATTTGCGAGTGCGGTAAGGCTGGCGGTCGAGCGATCGACGCCGGTCGCCTGGCTGGGCGCGCTGTTGCCGAACAGGCCGGCGAGAGAGAAGGTCATGACCGCAATCGTTGCGGCCCGCTGCAAAATCGTCATTCAAACTTATTCAGATGCGGTTGGACCACGGAACCAATCGTACGAGCCGATCGTCCAGGCATCCCCCCGACTGCGTAACTGATCCGGATCGCACCCGTCCCAGCACAACGCCAATCAATGTTGAATATCCCCTCTATCGGGGGGACTTTGGAGTCAATCGGCCAGGATCGTTTCAGCGGCGAACCGTTCCGCCGCTGCGACATCCACCTCGATCACCCAGAGATCCGGGTCGCGCGACCGCCGTCGACGCCAATAGCCGTCGAGGTCTTCGGACGGAGTCGAGTCGATCAGCGCCGTTCGCCCGTCGGCGCCGATCCCGCGCTCGAGCAGGCGGGGCAGGGCGCCCCGATCGATGGCGACCACTAGGATTGCGCCGCTTTGCGCGTCCCCTTTGGCGAGCACCGCGCCAAAACCGCCCGCGTCGTTGACCCGTCGCAGCAGCGCACTGACGAGGACGCCGCTGGGAAGACGGCCGCTCATCGCAGGACGATCACGGCAGCGGGCGCGGCGAGACGCGGTATCCGGGAAGCCCGGCCAGGGCGATCCGCGAGCGCATGAATGTACCCGTACCTCGCGCCGCCTCCTCCCCCTCGGCGTCGATCAGCCGGGCATCGGCGACGAACACGCGGCGCTTCCCGCTGATCCAGCGGCCTTCGGCGATGACCGGCCCCGCCTTTAACGGGCGGGTCAGCAGCAGGTTGAACGCGGTCGTCAGGAGAAAGCGATCGGTGACGAGACTGTTGGCGGCATAGAAGGCGGCATCGTCGAGCATCTTGAAATAGCTCGTCCCGTGCGCGGCACCGCCGGCGTGATAATGACGTTCGTCGATCGTGAACCGGATCCGCGCAACGCCGGCCTCCGGTATCTCGAGCGTCGATTCGAAGAAGCGGTTGATCGGCGCACAGGCGTAGAGCGATTCCAGCGCACGAAAATGTGCCTCGGCGCCGGCGGAGGCCAGTTCAGGCGGCATCGCGGACCGCATCGGCGGTGAACAGCGCATAGAGCGCATCGGTCGAACCCGCACCGCGCAGCTTGTCCAGGAACAGCTTGTCGCGCAGCCGGCGCGATATCCGCACCAGTGCCTTCAGATGAACCGCGCCGGCATCGGTCGGCGACAACAGCATGAAGACGAGATCGACGGGCAGATCGTCGACGGCCTGAAAATCGATCGGCTGCGCCAGTCGCGCGAACACAGCCGTAACCTGCGTCAGTCCGTCGAGTTTGGCATGGGGAATCGCGACACCACCGCCAAATCCCGTCGAACCCAGCTTTTCGCGGGCAATCAGACGGTCCGCGATAGTTTTTGCGTCGCCTTCGACAATGTCGGCAGCAAGCGTGGCGACATGGTGAAGCACGGCCTTTTTGTTTGCCGCGACCATGCCGGTCAGGACCGCGTCCGGACGCAGCATATCACTGAAGTCATTCATGCTGTTCATGTCTCAAAGCGCCCCCGCACGCCCCGCCTTAACGGTTTGCACGGGGGCGTAAAGCGCAGCGTCACAACAGCTGTTGCGGCTCGCGCGCTCTATTATGGTGCGGCGGATGCGGAGCGTTGCGGTTCGACCCAGCCGATCGTGCCGTCACCGCGGCGATAAACCATGTTATGCGCGCCAGTACCCGCATTCATGAACAATAGTGCGGCTGTATTGCGAAGATCCAGCATCATCACCGCGTCGGATACGCTGGCCTCGGGGATGTCGACGCGCGTCTCGGCAATGATCAGGGGCGCATCGGGGGCATCGTCCTCGGTGACCTGCTCCTGAAACAGCGTATAGCTTGCATTGTCATAGCCGTTGCTTTCCGCGATCGCCACGGCTTCACCGGCATGGCGATCCTTCAGGCGGCGCATATAGCGGCGAAGCTGGGTTTCGATCTTGGCCGCGGCGCTGTCGAACGCGGCACGGGCGTCATAGGCATCGGCATGGCCCTTGAGCACCAGCCCCTTCATGACATGCGCGACGATATCGCATTTGAAGCCGGCATCATGCGGCCCCTTGCCGAACGTGACCTCGGCGGAAATGGCGCGCGAGAAATACTTGTCGGCGATACCCTGGAGTCGGTCTTCCACATGGCTGTTGAGCGCATCGCCAGTGGCGACCTGATGACCAGAAATCCGGATATCCATTATCGTCTCCTTCTCATCGGACGGTCCTATTGGCTCCGTCCGCCCGGCGTCATCCGGACGCCACGGCCCCCCAAATCGGATCCTTGATCCCCTTCATAAACGCGGCATGGGCCGCAAGGTCTCCCTCGCTGACCGTGAAAACACGCGGTTGCCGAACGACACGAGGCGCCGGTGCGACGACCGGAGTCGCGGCGGTGACGGTTCGCTCGCTGAGCAGGCCGAGACCGATCTGGCGACCACCCAACAGCTCGACATAGACCTGCGCCAGAAGCTGCGCGTCGAGCAGCGCGCCGTGGAGAACGCGGTGACTCCGATCGATCCCGAACCGCGAACACAGCGCATCAAGCGAATGCTTCGCGCCCGGATGACGGCTGCGGGCGATCTGCAGCGTATCGATCATCCGGTTCAGGTGAATGATCGGCCGTCCGCATTTGACGAGTTCGCCGTTGAGAAACGAGAAATCGAAGCTCGCATTATGGGCGATCATCGGCGCATCGCCGACGAAATCGAGCAGGTCCGCCACGCCGTCGCCGAACCGCGGCTTGTCGGCGAGAAACGCCTGGCTCAGCCCGTGGACGTTGAACGCCTCGACCGGCATGTCCCGTTCGGGATGGTAATAGGCGTGGAAAGTGCGCCCGGTCTCGACCCGGTTGACCATCTCGACACAGCCGATCTCGACCATGCGATCGCCACCGGAAAAGCTGAGGCCGGTGGTTTCGGTATCGAAGACGATCTCACGCATCCGGCTGTTATCGGCGCTCACGTCCCGTCACGCAAGCGATCACCGCACGAACCTGCGCGCGGGTTTCGTCGAAGCTCGTGTCGGTGCGAATGACATGATCGGCACGCGCGCGTTTCTCGGAATCGGGTGTCTGGCGGGCGAGGATCGCGGCGAAACGCTCGACGGTCATGCCGGGGCGGGCGAGCACGCGGGCCCGCTGGACCTCGGCGGCGGCGGTCACGACGACGATACAGTCGACTCGCGCGTCACCACCGGTTTCGAACAACAGCGGCACGTCGAACACGACGAGTGCGCCGGCATGAGAATCGAGAAACGCCTGACGCTCCTCACCGACCGCGGGATGCACGATCGCCTCGAGACGGCGGATCGCATCGTCGTCGCCGAACACCGCCGCCCCCAGGCGTGTACGGTCGACCGCGCCGTCCTGGACGGTGCCGGGAAACGCGGCGCCGATCGGTGCGACGAGTCGGCCGCCGACACTCTGCAGCTGGTGGACCGTCGCATCGGCGTCGAAGACGGGGACGCCTTCCTCCGCGAACATCGCGGCGACGGCGGATTTGCCCATGCCGATCGACCCGGTAAGCCCGATGATCATGCGGTGAGCAGCGCGCGCAAGGCCTCGTCGCGGTCCCGCGGGGGTTCCACGTGGAACAAAATCTCAAACGCGACCGCCGCCTGACCTATCAGCATCTCGAGCCCGTCGACGGTTTCGAGATCGCGCGCGCGGGCGGCCTTGAGCAGTCCGGTCTCGAGCGGCGCGTAGACGATGTCATACACGAGCGAGTCGGGATCGAGCGCGCCGAGATCGAGGTCGAGGGGCGGCTGGCCGGCCATGCCGAGGATGCTCGCATTGACCAGCAGCCGCGACGGCGGGACCGCCGGACCGATCGGCAGCGCCTGTCCCTTGAGCCCGAATGTCGACAGCAACGCCGCCGCCTTCAAAGGATTGCGGTTGAGGATCGTCACCGGACCGACGCCCATGCGCGACAGGGCGAAGAGGATCGCCCGCGCCGCGCCGCCTGCACCGATCACCGTGACGGGCTGGCCGGCGATATCGAGATCATCGATCGGCGCCCAGAACCCCGCGGCATCGGTATTTGTACCGATGCAGTCGCCGGCGGAGTTGCGGAAGACGGTATTGACCGCGCCGATCGACCCCCGGACGTCGCCGGGGTCGCACACGTGGTCGAGCGCCGCCAGCTTGTGCGGCATCGTGATATTGCAGCCCCGCCATGCGGGATCGCTCTTCCGCTCGGCGAAATAGGCCGGAAGCTCTTCCGCGGTGACGTGCTGGTGCCGGTACTCGGCGTCGATCCCGAGCGCGTCGAGCCAGAAGCCGTGGATCAGCGGCGATTTCGATTGAGCGATCGGATCGCCGATCACTTCGGCATAGGGGCGAGGGGTCATTCAGAGCTCCATAAGATCCCGGGCTGGCTGGCCGGCGTTCGACGCCGCCCACCGCGCATCGATCGCGTGTAATCGATACCGCCGGGATTGCCAGACGAACGCCGATGCCCGTCAGCGGCCCACGCGCTAGGCGGGGAGTGCACCGCGGGTCCGGAGAAAATCGAGCACGTTAAGCAGCGGCATGCCGAGAACGGTGAACTGGCTGCCGTCGATCTTCGTGAAGAGCTGCGCGCCCGGACCCTCGATCCGGTAACAGCCGACACACCCCGCGATCGCAGGCCACTCGGCATCGAGATAGGTTTCGATAAACGCGTCGGACAGCGGCCGGACATGCATCCGCGCGCGTTCGACATGGCGCCACACCGGTCGGCCATTCTCCGCGATGACCGCCGCGCTCCACAGGTCATGATGCGTGCCCGACATCCGTCGCAGATGCGCGGCCGCGTCATCGCGATCGACCGGTTTGTCGAGGATCGTGCCATCCTCCAGCGCGACGAGCGAGTCGCTGCCAAGGACGAAATGCCCCGGCATCCGCGTCGAGACCTTCGTTGCCTTGAGCTCGGCAAGCGCGTCGGCCAGATCGCGCGGCGAGAGCGTGACCAGGGCCGCCTTCGCCGCATCCTCGTCGACACCCGCAAAGGTCGCATCGAACGCGACGCCCGCCGCAGTGAGCATCGCGCGACGCGACGCACTCTGCGACGCGAGAATCAGGAAGCTCATGCCTCGGGCCGGCGCTGGTTGCACAGCGCGATGATCGCCGCCGCGGTTTCCTCGATCGACCGCCGTGTCACGTCGATCACCGGCCAGCCATTGTCCGCGAACATCCGCCGCGCAAAGGCGAGTTCGCGCATCACGGCCTCTTCCTCGACATAGGAGGTGTCCGGTGCCTGATGCAGCGACAGCAGCCGGTTGCGGCGCACCTGGATCAGCCGGTCGGCGCTGGTCGTCAGCCCGACGATCAGCGGCTTTCGCAAGGCGTAGAGGATCTTCGGCGGCGGGCTTTCGACGACGATCGGGATGTTCGCGGTCTTGTAGCCGCGGTTGGCAAGATAGATCGAGGTCGGCGTCTTCGACGAGCGCGAGACGCCGGCGAGGACGATATCGGCCTCCTCCCATTCTTCCCACGCGATCCCGTCGTCATGTGCGATCGTCCACTGGATCGCGTCGACACGCGCGAAATAGGCGGCGTCGAGGACGTGTTGACGACCCGGCCGCGCCTTGGCCTGCTGACCCAGCAGTCCCGACAGTGCATCGTTGACCGGATCGAGCGGCGCGACCGCGGGCAGCCCGAGTGCAAGGCAGCGTTGTTCGAGGATCCGCCGCGTCGCGGGGTTCACCAGGGTGAAGATCACGAGCCCGGGATTCTGCGCGACCTCCTGAAGGATGCGCTCGAGATGTGCCTCGGTGCGGACCATCGGCCAGAAATGGCGGACGGTCTCGACATCGTCATATTGCGCGAGCGCGGCTTTGGCGATGTTCTCCAGCGTCTCGCCCGTCGAGTCCGACAGCAGGTGAAGATGGAGCCGTATCATAGGTCGCGTAGCCCTGCCGCGAGGGGCCATCGGAATGAATCTGTGGATAACATGCGGATAAGGGCTAGCGTAACTCACGCCTCCCGCCAAGCGGGCCGGTCGCTGTGGATAAGTCACCTTTTATCCACAGGGCCGCGCACAGCCCGAAAAGTTATCCACAGGCTGTGGGTTGCGGGAACGGTTGAATCGAATCAGCGCGTTTGTACGGGTGTGCAGAGGTCAAGCTGTTGGCATTTCCGGGATCACCGCATAAGTCCCGTGATCAACCGCCCAACCACTGCAACAACCTCTTTCTTGAATCTTCTTATAGTAGAAGAAGGGTGCTCCGCTGACCGATCCGACCCCCAATATGCCGACTTTCAAGCCGCTTCTGGCGACATTGCGCGGCGACCGTCAGGCAACTCCGCCGCTGTGGTTGATGCGCCAGGCCGGGCGCTATCTTCCCGAATATCGCGCGCTCAGGGCGGAAAAGGGCGGGTTCCTCGCGCTCGCGACCGATCCCGCGGCTGCGGCCGAGGTGACGCTGCAGCCGATCCGCCGGTTCGGCTTCGACGGCTCGATCCTGTTCTCGGACATCCTGATGATTCCCTGGGCGCTGGGGCAGGATCTGAGCTTCGGTGTGGGCGAGGGACCGCGGCTCGAACCCGCGCTGGTCGATCATGCGCTCGATCGCCTGCAGTCGGTGCTGGAGCGGCTGGAGCCGGTCTACGAGACCGTCACGCGGGTTGCCGAGGCCTTGCCGCCCGAGACGACGTTCCTGGGCTTTGCGGGGTCTCCCTGGACGGTCGCGACCTATATGGTGGCGGGCAAGGGCAGCAAGGATCAGGGCGAGACCCGGCGTTTCGCCTATCGCGATCCGGCAGCCTTCGGAGCGATCATTGATGCGATCGCGGACAACACCGTCGAGTATCTCGTCCGCCAGATCGAGGCGGGGGTCGATGCGGTCCAGTTGTTCGACAGCTGGTCGGGATCGCTGTCGCCCGCGCAGTTTGAACGCTGGGTGATCTCGCCGACCGCGCGGATCATCGACGAACTCCATGCGCGCTGCCCCGGCGTGCCGGTGATCGGCTTTCCGAAGGGGGCAGGGGGCAAGCTCCCCGCTTATGCGCGCGAGACGGGTGCGGATGCGATCGGGCTCGACGAGACGGTCGATCCGGTCTGGGCGCATGCGTCGCTGCCCGCCGACCTGCCGGTGCAGGGCAATCTCGATCCGCTCGCGCTGATCGCGGGCGGTGCGGATCTCGATGCGGCGATCGACCGGATTCTCGGGGCGTTCGGTGATCGTCCGCACGTCTTCAATCTGGGGCACGGTATCCTGCCCGACACGCCGATCGCGCATGTCGAGCAACTGATCGCCCGCGTCAGGAGCACGACATGAGCGGTTTTCTCGGGGCGGCCTATGACTGGGTAAAGGCCGCACACCTGATCTTCGTGATCTTCTGGATGGCGGGGCTGTTCATGCTACCGCGCTATCTCGTCTATCATCAGGAGGCGCTGGCCGCGGGCAATGCAGCGGAGGCGGCGAGCTGGATCGAGCGCGAGGGCAAGATCCGCAAGATCATCCTGACCCCGGCAATGATCGTCGTCTGGGTGCTGGGACTCGCGCTGGCACTAAACCTCGGGCTGGCGGACGGCGCGCCGGGGCTGGGGTGGCTGCATCTCAAGCTGCTGCTGGTGTTCCTGCTGACGGGTTATCATGGCTGGACGGTCGGCTATGCGAAGAAGCTCGCGGCCGGGAAGCCGACGCTGACGGGCAAGCAGTTGCGGATGCTCAATGAGATCCCTGCGCTGGCGGTGACGCTCATCGTCGTGCTGGTGATCGTCAAGCCGTTCTGAACACCCACGTCATCCTGGACTTGATCCAGGATCCGGAGCGGCGGAGGACACCGTTTGTGGCTCTGGATACTGGGTCGAGCCGAGGATGACGGCGAGGGCGGTCGCCCCGTCTCTGCTTGACTAACCGCCCCCCCAATTCTACCCCGATTCCCAGCACGGCCTCCTGGCGTCCTGCCCGGTCGTGTGGTCCTGCCTGTTCGGCTCGCCCAGTTCCGCTTTCCAGCGCACCCGCAGACCGAACCTGTTCCCGTTGATCGCTATCCGGAAATCCCCATGCATCTCAAAGACCTGAAGAAGAAGAAGCCCGCCGAGCTGGTCCAGCTGGCCGAGGAACTGGGGGTCGAGAGCGCCTCGACGCTGCGCAAGCAGGACCTGTTGTTCGCGATCCTGAAGGTGCAGGCGGACAATGGCGACCAGATCATGGGACTCGGCACGATCGAAGTGCTGCCCGATGGTTTCGGCTTCCTCCGCTCGCCCGAGTCCAACTATCTCGCCGGGCCCGACGACATCTACATCTCGCCGAACCAGGTGCGGAAGTTCGGCCTGCGCACCGGTGACACGGTCGAGGGCGAGATTCGCGGGCCGAAGGATGGCGAACGCTATTTCTCGCTGGTGAAGCTCACGGCTGTCAATTTCGACGACCCCGACGTCGTTCGCCACCGCGTCAACTTCGACAATCTCACGCCGCTCTATCCTGAGAGCAAGCTGACGCTCGATCCCGCCGACCCGACCGTCAAGGACAAGTCAGCGCGGGTGATCGACATCGTGTCGCCGCAGGGCAAGGGCCAGCGCACGCTGATCGTCGCCCCGCCGCGCGTCGGCAAGACGGTCATGTTGCAGAACATGGCCAAGGCGATCACCGACAATCACCCCGAGGTGTTCCTGATCGTCCTGCTGATCGACGAGCGTCCCGAGGAAGTCACCGACATGCAGCGCAGCGTGAAGGGCGAGGTCGTCAGCTCGACGTTCGACGAACCCGCGCAGCGCCACGTGCAGGTCGCCGAGATGGTGATCGAAAAGGCTAAACGCCTGGTCGAGCACAAGAAGGACGTGGTGATCCTGCTCGATTCGATCACCCGTCTGGGTCGTGCCTACAACACCGTCGTGCCGTCGTCAGGCAAGGTCCTGACGGGTGGTGTCGATGCGAACGCACTGCAGCGTCCGAAGCGCTTCTTCGGTGCGGCGCGCAACATCGAGGAGGGCGGCTCGCTCTCGATCATCGCCACCGCGCTGATCGACACGGGCAGCCGCATGGACGAGGTGATCTTCGAGGAGTTCAAGGGCACCGGCAACTCGGAAATCGTGCTCGACCGCAAGGTCGCGGACAAGCGCATCTTCCCGGCGCTCGACGTCGGCAAGTCGGGTACCCGCAAGGAAGAACTGCTGGTCGACAAGGCCAAGCTCTCCAAAATGTGGGTGCTGCGTCGTATCCTCATGCAGATGGGCACGATCGACGCGATGGAGTTCCTGCTCGACAAGATGAAGGATTCGAAGACCAACGAGAATTTCTTCGACAGCATGAATCAGTGATCGAATGCGGCCCGCTGCACGCTGCAGCGGGACTCGCATCGATCCGGCCGGCGGGGTACCGCCCCGACCGACGACATGGGCTTCGCCCATGTCCGGCCAAGTACACCGACCCAAAATGCGGCACGCGAGAGCAATGGCTTTCGTGTGCCGCTTTGCTATGAAACCCATTGAAATCCGCCATCTCCGCACGTCGGTGGTGGCCCGTCACCGGGAGCTGACATCTTGAGTATCATCGCCATGCTGGCCACCGCCGCATCGGGAGTAACCGGACCCGGTTCACCGCTGGAAATCTGGCAGCACATCGTCGCCGACTTCTCCAATCTCGGCGACCCGAAGGCGCTGGCCGCGTTCGGATCGGTCCTGATGATCGACCTCGTCCTTGCCGGCGACAATGCGATCGTCGTCGGCGCGCTCGCCGCGGGGCTTCCTGCCGACCAGCGCAAGAAGGTCATCCTGATCGGCATCGGCGCCGCGCTCGTCCTGCGCATCTTCTTCGCGCTGATCGTGACGTGGCTGATGGGGATCGTCGGGCTGATCTTCGCGGGCGGCCTGCTGCTGCTGTGGGTCAGCTGGAAGTTCTGGCGTGAAATCCGCGAGGGTGCACAGAACGCCGGCTCCGAGGAAATCGAGGGTGACGAACGCTCGGGGATCAAATCCTCGAAGGGCTTTGCCAGCGCCGCCTGGGCGGTCGCGGTCGCCGACGTGTCGATGAGCCTCGACAATGTGCTCGCGGTCGCGGGCGCAGCGCGCGAGCATCCGGGGATCCTCGTGATCGGCCTGTTGCTGTCGGTCGCGATGATGGGCCTGGCAGCGAACTTCATCGCCCGGATCATCAACCGCTATCGCTGGATCGCCTATATCGGCCTGGCGGTGATCCTCGTGGTCGCGGTGAAGATGATCTACGAGGGCTGGACCGGTACCGGTGAAACGCTCGGGATCGTGTCGCTGCTCGGCTGATCGGGGCAGTGTCCGGATAAGGAAAAGGCCTCGCCGGGATCGTCCGGCGAGGCCTTTTTTTGTGGCGCTTGGTCGTTCGTCATGCCGCTTATAGTGCGTTCAGACACGACCCCCATCGTCATCTCCGCGGAGGCGGGGATCCATATCCTTCAAGGTCGGCGATCTTGTACCCACGCTAGCCAGTATGGATTCCCGCCTTTGCGGGAATGACGATGGGAGAGGCGTGCCTTTCAGCCCTCAGCCTAGATGCTCGGCAAAGAATGCAGCGGTGCGTTCGTCCGCCAGCTTGGCCGACGCATCCGATCGGCGCTCGCCGAACTCGGTCGCGAAGCCGTGATCCTCGCCCGCATAATCGTAGATCGTGACCTTGGGATGATCGTCGAGCCCGGCGTGCATCGCCGCCTGCGCGTCCTTGTCGACGAAGTGATCCTCCTCGGGGACGTGGAGCAGCACGGGGTTTGCGATGGCGTGCTTCTCGCCGAGCAGCCCGTCGATCCCGACGCCGTAATAGCCGACGCTCGCATCGATGTCGGTGCGCGCCGCGGTCATGAAGGCGAGGCGGCCACCGAGGCAATAGCCGACCGCGCCGACCTTGGCGCCGTCACCGAGTTCGCTGCGCGCGGCGCGGATCGTCGCCTCGATATCGGCGATACCCTTGTCCTGGTCGAACTGGCCCATGAGTTCGAGCGCGCGATCGAATTCGGGCTTCACGTCCGGGTCGAGCTCGATGCCCGGCTCCAGCCGCCAGAACAGGTCCGGGGCGATCGCGAGATAGCCGGCCTCGGCGAGCGTGTCGCACTTGCGGCGGATGCCGGCATTCACGCCGAAGATTTCCTGGATCACGACGATCGCGGCCTTGGGCGTGCCGGCGGGGACCGCGCGATAGGCGGTGAAGCTGCCGTCGCCCGCGAGCGTCGGGATGGTGGTGGTGTTGGTCATAGCAATCCTCCTTGCGGCCGTTCGAGATCGAGCAGCCGGGATTTTGTGATCGGGCCTTGGCCTGCGGAATACGCACCAAGCCCGCCCCCGGCTCCGAGAATTCGGTGGCAGGGGACGACGATCGGAAACGGATTGCGCGCACAGGCCTGGCCGATCGCACGCGGGCTGGACCGGATCGCCTGCGCGAGATCGCCATAGCTGGCGGTCCGGCCGTAAGGGACCTCAACGATCGCCTGGCGCAGCGCGTCGCCGCGGGGCGTCAGCGATGGCGCGAGCGGAAGGTCGAAGACGGTGAGACGGCCGGCAAAATACGCGTCGAGCTGGCGAAGCGCTTCGCGGATCACCGGGTTCATGGTCGCCTCGACGATGCCGTCCCGGTCGATCGCGATCGCGTCGATCCGGTCGGTGCTGCCGGTCACGCGGATCAGCCCGATAGGCGTTGCGATCGAGGCGGCATCCCGCGCATACATTGCCACGCTATGCCGTGCCCCGCCGTGCGGCTCAAGCGCCACCGAAAGGGCCGTCCATGAAGATGAACATCGAAATCGAATGCACGCCCGAAGAGGCCCGCCGCGCGGTCGGCCTGCCCGACCTGACACCGATTCATGATCGCTATGTCGCGATGATGATCGAGGCGATGCCAGGGCTCGGCGACGGGGCGATGCAGCCTGAGATGATCGAGACGATGATGCGCGGATGGCAGCCGATGGGCGAGGCGGGGATGGCGTTCTGGAAACGGATGTTCGACGGCGCGACGCAGACGGGCAAAACGGGCGGTTGAGTAACAGAATGACGACGATCTTTGCAGTGTCGAGCGGGCGCCCGCCCGCGGCGATCGCAGTGGTGCGGATATCGGGGCCCGAGGCGTTTGCGGCAGCGGTCGCGCTCGCCGGGCCGCTTCCTGCCGCGCGGCATGCCAGTTTGCGTGCTCTGCGTGATGCGAGCGGGATGATGCTCGATCGCGCATTGGTGATCGTCTTCCCGGGCCCGAACACCGCGACGGGCGAGGATCTGGTCGAGCTCCATTGTCATGGGGGGCGGGCGGTCATCGCTGCGGTTGAACGCACGCTTGCGGCAATGACCGGGTTACGACTGGCCGAGCCGGGCGAATTTACCCGCCGCGCGCTTGGTAACGGACGCATCGACCTGACCCAGGCCGAAGGGCTGGCGGATCTGCTCGAGGCCGAAACCGAGGCGCAGCGTGTTGCCGCGATCACCGCGACCGAGGGGCGGGTGAGCCAGGCGGTGCGCGGCTGGATGGACGCGGTCGCGATGCTGTCCGCACGGATCGAGGCGATGCTCGACTTTGCCGACGAGGATGACGTGACGAGCGATGCGGCGGCCTTCGACGCGGTGCTCGCCGATCTCGCAGCGCTGGCGGCTGAGATCGAGATGGTGGTCGCGAGCCCCCCGGTCGAGCGGCTGAAAGACGGCCTTCGCGTCGTGATCGGCGGCCCGCCCAACAGCGGGAAATCGACGTTGCTCAATCTGATGGGGGAGCGCGATGCCGCGATCGTCTCGCCGATCTCTGGGACGACGCGTGATCGCATCGATGTCCCGGTCCTGCGGAACGGGGTCGCCTATGTCCTGACTGATACCGCTGGTCTGATCGATACGCTCGATCCGATCGAGGCGATCGGCGTCGCCCGGGCGGAGACCGCGATGGAGACGGCGGACCTGCTGCTGTGGCTGGC